>JBKOVQ010000242.1:0-15150 GCA_046723985.1 Actinomycetota bacterium
GTTCGTGGTGTTGTTGGTGGGCGTGTTGGTGTTGTTTTGTGCGGTTGTAGTATTTTTCTTGGTCTCTGTTTGGGTTCCGAGCGACCTGCTCGCCGCGGCCCGTCAGTCGTGGGACGACGCGCTCAACCTCGGCGAGGTCCACGGCTTCCGGAACGCGCAGGCGACCGTGCTCGCGCCGACCGGGACGATCAGCTTCATGATGGATTGCGACACGACCGGGGTCGAGCCGGACTTCTCCCTGGTCAAGTCGAAGAAGCTCGTCGGCGGCGGTGAGATCACGATCGTCAACAAGACCGTGCCGATGGCGCTCGAGAAGCTCGGCTACGCGCCCGCCGAGTCCGACGAGGTGGTCGCGTTCATCGACGAGCGGAACACGATCGTCGGCGCTCCGTACGTGAAGCCCGAGCACTACCCGGTGTTCGACTGCGCGATCGGCGACCGTGCGATCCACTACTCCGGCCACGTGAAGA
Source organism: Actinomycetota bacterium (assembly GCA_046723985.1). Lineage (GTDB taxonomy): Bacteria > Actinomycetota > Thermoleophilia > Gaiellales > Gaiellaceae > DATBLE01. The sequence goes on from JBKOVQ010000242.1 coordinate 471, forward strand.
TGATGGGCGCCGTCCAGCCGTTCATCTCCGGCGCGATCTCGAAGACGGTCAACCTGCCCGAGCAGGCGACGGTGGACGAGGTTGCCCAGCTCTTCGTCGACGCATGGAAGCTCGGCGTGAAGGCGATCGCGATCTACCGCGACAACTGCAAGGTCGCGCAGCCGCTCGCAGGGAAGAAGGAGGGGACGATCGCCGTCGCCGGGCCGACCCCGCTGACGCAGCGGCGCCGGCTGCCGGAGGACCGCACCGAGATCGGCCGCAAGTTCCGCGTCGGCGAGTACGAGGGCTACATCCACGTCGGCCTGTTCGACGACGGAACGCCCGGCGACATCTTTTGCGACGTCTCCAAGGTGGGGACGACGCTTCAGGGGCTGATGAACTCGCTGATGATCAGCGTCTCGCTCGGCCTCCAGTACGGCGTCCCGCCGGAGGTGTACGTCTCGAAGTTCGCGCACATGCGCTTCGAGCCGTCCGGTCTGACAAACGATTCGGACATCCGCACCGCGAAGTCGATCGTCGACTACATCTTCCGCTGGTTCGGCAAGAAGTTCCTCACGCCCGAGCAGCAGGAGGAGGCGGGCATCCTCTCGCCCGAGGTGAAGGCCCGCCTGGCGGAGCGGTACGCGAACGGCGACGCCGCCCCGGCCGCGCCGGTCGACGCCCCGCCGCCCGGCCAGACCGCCCTCTTCAACTCGTGGGAGGACGCGGTCGAGTGCGCAAAGTGCGGCGGCCGGATGATCCGCACCGGCTCGTGCTACACGTGCCGCGACTGCGGGACGAACACCGGCTGCTCGTAGACACGTCCGCCACCTGACCACCGAAGGGAGCCGCATGAGCGGCTCTCGACGTCCTCGCCGCGCAATTCGGAGAAGACATCCCGTACCGGGGCGCCCTCGACCGAGGCTTCCCGCATGCCGGGCAGCGAGTTCCGTTTCTCGCCCTGCCAAGGGCATCTTCCGAGCTCGCGTCGAGCGCGGGCCGGCTGCGCTGTCGATCAACACGTCGTTCAAGTCGCCGTACGACGACGCCGTGCTCGACGAGCGTATGACCAGAGCCTCGTCGGCGTCTCGCCGGATTATCGGGTGCGGGTCTCCCGTCGACTCCTCGAAGAGGACGACGGTCCGATGCTCGAGGTGCTAGAGCTCGCCCGGCGGCGCGAAGCGGTAGAAGACCTGCCCCGCCTTCGCGAGCACGCCCGGGGCGAAGTCCTCGAGCGCCCGCGCGTTCTCCAGGCCGCCCAGCCCGACCGGCTCGTAGCCGGCGTCGCGGATCAGTCGCTCGGTCACCTCACGCGCGTCGTCGTCCGCGGCGTAGAGGCAGCTCGGCCGCACCCGCTGCCCCGCGATCTGGCCGTAGAGCGTGGCGAAGTTCGCGTTGAACGCCTTCGCCGTCGGGCCGTTCGTGTGCGCCTTCACCTCGTGGGCGAACGACTCGTACGGCTCGTTCCGCCCGGCGAAGGCGTTCGCGGTGTCGATCGCGACCTTGCCCTCGAGCCCGGTGACCTTTCCGAGCGCGTCCGAGATCGAGCCGGAGGGAACGGCGACGAGGACGACGTCGGCGTCGGACGCGTCTCCGCCCTCCCGCCCGAGCGTCGTCACCTCGTGACCTGCCTGCTGCCAGAGACTCGCAAGCCCTCCGCCGATGTTGCCTTTGCCGATCGTCGTTATCTTCATGGTCGAGCCTCCCGATGTCAGCCGTTCCCGGCAACGTGACCGTAGCCAATCGAGGTGTGCGAACGTGTCGGGATGAAGCCGGACGGCGTGCGAGTGGACAAGTGGCTCTGGGCTGCCCGTTTCTTCAAGACCCGCGGCGCGGCGACCGAGGCCGTGCTCGGCGGGCACGTGCAGGTCAACGGCGCCCGCGTGAAGCCGGCGCGCGACGTCGTCGTCGGCGACCGGCTCGAGATCACCCGCTCGCAAGAGCGCTGGACGGTGGTCGTCACCGGGCTCGCCGACCGGCGAGGGCCCGCGAGCGTCGCCGCGACGCTGTACGAAGAAACGCCCGAGTCTGGCGAGGAACGTCAGCGACGCCGGGACGAGCGACGGATGACGCGGCCGCTCGGCGCCGATCTGTCCGCACGACCGACGAAGCGCGACCGGCGCCGCCTCGACGCCTTCCGCCGCGGTCAGCGACGCCGCTAGCGGATCTCGAACCCGGCGAGCCCCTCCGGCTCCTCCTCCACCACCTCGGCCCGAACGACCTGCGCCCCGCGCGGGCCTTCGCGGCAGAGCAGGACCATCGACTCGACGTCGTCGGCATCTCCCTCGAAGACGGCCTCGACCGCCCCGTCGGGACGGTTCCGCACCCAGCCGGCGACACCGCGGCTTCGTGCCGCCCGCTCGACCGCGAAGCGAAACCCGACGCCCTGGACCCAGCCGTGCACGGTCACCCTTCGCCGCGTCACAGAGCCCAGGCTATGAAAAATTGCCAGCCATGACGGAACCCCGTGAGGTCGCGGAACACGTCGAGCGGGTGACCGACGGCGTCTGGCACTGGCGGATCCACAACGCGAACATCGGAGGGGAGATCTCGTCTTCGCACGCCGTCGCAACGGAAGCCGGCTGCGTCCTGATCGATGCGGTCCGGCTTGCGCCGGAGGCGCTCGCGAGCCTGCCGCCGCCGGAGGCGATCCTCCTGAACGCGCGCACCCACCAGCGCTCGGCCTGGCGCTACCGGCGCGAGCTCGGCGTCGAGGTCTGGCTGGCCGACGACGCCCCGCGGGCCGAGGAGGAGCCGGACCGCCGGTACGCCGAGGGCGACACGCTCCCCGGCGGCCTCGAGGTGATCCGCACCCCAGGCCCCGAGTGGCCGCACTACTCCTTCCTTCTCCGCCGCCACCCCGGCCTGCTCTTCTGCTCCGACCTGCTCACGCACTACACCGATGCCCTCGGGTTCGTCCCCTTCCAGTTCCACGACGACCCGGACGAGACCCGCCGCAGCGTCGAGCGCCTGCTCGACCTGGACTTCACCATCCTCTGCCTCGACCACGGCAGGCCGCTCACGGACGACCCAAAGGCGGCGATCCGACACCTACTCGCAAGCGCCGCCTAGGGCGTCTGCCCGCTACGGCAGCGTGCCGGGAGGCCCGAGTAACTCGATCCCATACCGGGCGGCGATCTCCGCCAGACGAGCCGGATCGTGGATGCGCCCTCTGGCAGCAGGACCTCCTCCGGCGCAGGCTCGCCCGCCTCGCGCACGAACGCATCGAAGCCGGGCGGCTGGGCGCTTGCTCATCTCGTCTCCTCTCTCGATCAAGCTCCGAATCGGAGTCTTGTCAAGCGAGCGCCTCACACCCCTTCTCCTACGTCGTCCTCCCACTGATCGGGGAGGGCGGCGCGGCCCGCACGACCTCGCCTCGATGATGCGGCGGGGCAGCATCTACTGGGCGGCTGCCGAGAGCCAGTGGTACGGCGAGCCGAAGCGCTGACGGGGGCCGCGGGAGCGGCCCAGTGCGCAGGGCCTCAGGCCGGTACAGCCGCCATCGCATCGACGGCCTGCTTGAACTGCTGCAGTCCTTCGACGCCCACGAACGGCCGGACCTCGACGTCCGAGAACCAGCTGAACGGCATCTCGAGGATGAGCTGGTTCAGCTCCGCCTCGTCCGAGGCGTCGATGATGCCGAAGCCGCCGCCGCAGGGAAACGTCCCGAAGGCCATCGCCACCTCGGCCCGGATTTCGTCCGCCCCCCGACGACGCCTCCACGGCAGTGATCCTTCCGCGGGAGAACGTGATCTCGAGATCGCGGGACCGTCCCGCCGACGAGGACGAGCGGCCGGGTCGAGCGAACACGTCCCTCGGTGCGCCTGCGATCCGCGTGGTGAACACCTCTTCGGTCGGCAAGTTCGGTGTGTAGAACTGCCCCGAGGTCGTCTTGGTGCCGGCTGCGATCCAGCATGAGTTCGGGATCAGCCCGACCTCCAGGTCGGTGCCCGGACCCCGGAATAGCAGCGCATCGAAGCCACGTTCGTTCAGGGTCGCGGCGCGGCCGATCAACATAGCGATGTGCTCCTTCCACGCCGTGACCGGATCGGCCTCGTCCAGCGGACGGCTGGCCGGATCGCGTCCCACAACCGTCCCAGGTCGGGCTCGCCGAACATCTGACGCGCCCAGCCGGGCGTCGGGAAAGCGACGATCGTCCACGGCATGGCGCAGCGGTCGATCGCCGCTGTCCAGATGGTCCGCCGCCGCGCGGGAATCACCGACTCGGCGACACGTTTCGGGTCGATCCCGGCGAAGAGGTCGGGTGCCGGCTCACCGACGATGTTCACATACGCGGTCCGGCGCTCTGCTTCCTCTTCGACGCGCTGGAGCATCCAGCTGGGCGCCCAGCCGACCGCCTCGTCGGGCGCGTGCGCCGCCCGCTCTCGGCGGATGTGGACGTCGAGATAGTCGGCCTGGACCAGCCGCGCGCGCCCCCGCCGTAGGCGACCCTCGCCATGGCCCGGACGAGGGGCGCTTGCGCGACGTCGGCGAGCACCGTGACGTCCTGTCCCTGCTCCAGGTTCACCCCGACCCGCTGCGCGAGCCGGGCGTACTCCTCGAGCTCGTCGACGCGATCGGCCCAGAAGGTTTCGGCGTCCAGGCGCCCGCCACGCTACCTAGAATCGCCGGATGGGAGACGAGGCCGCGGCTCCGACGCAAACACCGCCGCGCGTGCGGATGCAGTGGTCAGAGCTCGGCGAGGCGGCGCGCGAGCTCGCGACCACGATCGTCGACGACGGCTACACGCCCGACCTGATCCTCGGCATCGCCCGCGGCGGGCTGCTGGTCGCCGGCGCACTCTCCTACGCGCTCGGCGTGAAGAACACGTTCACGATGAACGTCGAGTTCTACACCGGCGTCGACGAGCGGCTGCCGGTGCCGATGATCCTCCCGCCCGTGCCCGATCTCGTCGACCTGCACGACGCGCGGATGCTGATCGCCGACGACGTCGCCGACACAGGCCAGACGCTCGCGCTGGTCAAGGGGTTCTGCGCCGGCCAGGTGGGGGAGGTGCGAACGGCAGTCCTGTACGAGAAGCCGCGGTCGATCGTCGCCTGTGACTACGTTTGGCGCCGTACCGACCTCTGGATCGACTTTCCCTGGTCGGCAGAGCCGCCGGTCGACTAGACCGCCCGGATCGCGGCCAGGACCTCGCCCCGCTCGGCGTGCCGGCCCACCTGCTGCTTCGAGAAGACGATCTGCCCGTCGGCGATCACGTCGAACTGGCTCCTCTCGCCGGGGATGTCGACCGCGTCGTAGCCGTTCGCCTTCAACTCGGCCACGAGACTCGCGGCCCGCTCGTCGTACCCGCTTCAGACGGGGCAGTAGTAGATCTCGACCGTCACGGAGCCAACTGTAGAGACTGCGGGACGAGCTCCGAGACGGAGCGGTAGCCGGAGAGCGCCATCGTCAGGTCGAAGTCGGCGACGAGGTTGCGGATCACCTCGCGTACGCCCGCCTCCCCGTCGAGCGCGAGCCCGTGGACGTACGGCCGACCGAGGAGCACCGCCTTTGCCCCGAGGGCGAGCGCCTTGAAGGCGTCGGCGCCGCCGCGGACACCGCTGTCGAAGAGGACTGGGATTCGCCCGCCGACCGCCTCGACGACTCCAGGCAGTGCATCCAGTGAGCCGATCGCGCCGTCGACCTGCCGACCACCGTGGTTGGAGACGACGAGCCCGTCCAGGCCGTGTTCGATCGCGAGACGTGCGTCGTCCGGATGGAGGATCCCCTTGACCAGGATCGGCAGGGTCGTCTGCTCCCGCAGCCAAGCGAAGTCCGCCCAGGTCAGCGAGGGACGCGAGTAGACCTCCATCACCTTGCGGACGGCGGCGACGCCTGCACCGGAGCGCAGGTTCTCGCGAAAGCTGCCGGGGTACGAACGGGTCGCCTGGACGAGCGCGCGGATCGCCGAGGGCGTCGGCCGGCCCGACCGCTCGACCGCGGCCGGCTCGACGATGCTGCGAAAGACGGGGTCGCTCGTGTACTGCGCGATCCCGCGCCCGGTCGCAAACGGCAGGTGGGCGAAGTCGAGGTCACGCGTCCGCCAGCCGAGCATCTTCGTGTCGAGGGTGACCACGATCGCCTCGCACCCGCACGCCTCCGCGCGGCGGAGGAAGCTCGCCACCAGCTCGTCGACGGTGCTCCAGTAGAGCTGGAACCAGTGGGGCGCATCGCCCATCGCCTCGGCGCAGGCCTCCATCGGCCGCGAGGCCTGGTTGGAGAAGATCATCGGCACGCCCTCGGCGGCAGCCGCACACGCCACCGCGAGGTCGGCGTCCCGATGGGCGAGCTCGAGCACGCCGACCGGCGCGAGCAGGAACGGCGTCGGCAGGCGACGACCGAAGAGCTCGATCGAGAGGTCGCGATCGGAGACGTCGCGGAGGACGCGTGGGACGATCTGCCAGCGGTCGAGCGCGGCCCGATTCGCGGTCATCGTGCCTTCGGCGCCTGCGCCTCCCGCCACGTAGGCGTATGCCTGCGGCGTCATCCGCCGGCGCGCCAGCCGCTCGAGCTTCGCCGGGTCGAAGGGGATCGTCGGCCGACGGCCGCGCACGCCGGCGAGGTAGATCTCGGTCTGCCGCTGCTGACCCACACCCGGGGGTGGCGGGGTGCTCACGCGCCGATGCTACGGCACCCGAAGGTGAAAGAGCGTCCCTGCGTCGTAGTCGGTCGCCCAAAGCCCGCACGGCCCGGACGCGCCCTGCCCTCTCGGCGCCCCCATGGCTGCGCACGCCGATTCGCGGTCCAGCGCTCGTCGCCGCGACCGACATGCGCGGGCGTGGCACCCAGCCGTTTGCCGGCCGAAGGCGACGCGAGCGCAGCGAGCGAGCGGAGCAGGGGGATCGTGGGGGACCCATGGGTTCCCCCACGGCTTCAGCGCGCCTCGTCGAAGCGCCGAGCGACCTCTGCCCAGTTGACGACGTTCCACCAGGCGGCGAGGTAGTCGGGACGGCGGTTCTGGTAGTTCAGGTAGTAGGCGTGCTCCCAGACGTCGATCCCGAGCAGCGGCACGTCGCCCTGCATGATCGGGCTGTCCTGGTTCGGGGTCGAGTAGACGGCGAGGCCGGTGCCGTCCCAGACGAGCCACGTCCAGCCGCTGCCGAAGCGCTTGACGCCGCCGTCGTTGACCTGCTCCTTCAGCTGGTCGAGCCCACCGAACGTGTCGTTGATCGCGTCGGCGAGCGCGCCGTCCGGCTCCCCGCCGCCGTCCGGCCCCATGATCTGCCAGAACAGCGAGTGGTTCGCATGGCCGCCCGCGTTGTTCCGCACCGCAGTGCGGATCGCCTCCGGCATCACTTCGAGCTCGGTGAGCACGTTCTCCACCGAGCGGTCGGCCCACTCGGTGCCGTCGAGCGCCTTGTTCGCGTTGTCGACGTAGGCCTGGTGGTGCTTGCCGTGGTGGATCTCCATCGTGCGCGCGTCGATGTGCGGTTCCAGAGCGGCGTGGTCGTACGGCAGTGCGGGCAGCTCGAACGGCATCGGTCTCTCCTCCTCGTTGGACTCGGGACCGATTCTTTCAAACGTAGGATGGGGCCGCGATGCGTGTCGTTCTCGGCTGCGGCAACTTCGGCGGGATCGGGTCGGCGCCGGCGTTCTTCGGGCAGGGAGACACCAGGGACGAGGCGTTCGAGTTGATGGACGCCGCATGGGCGCTCGGACTGCGCCGGTTCGACACCGCCGACGCCTACGGCGGCGGGCGGAGCGAGCAGTGGATCGGGGACTGGATGCGCGCGACCGGCAACCGGCCGCGGATCACCTCGAAGACGTTCAACGCGATGGAGGACGGCGCCGACTTCGGCCTCGCCCGAGAGCGCGTCCTCCGGCAGGCGGAGACGAGCCTGGACCGGCTCGGCATCGACCGCATCGACCTCTACTTGACCCACGAGCCTGACCCGGACACGCCCGTCGAGGAGACGTTCGCCACCTTCGCGGCCCTCGCGGACCGAGGGCTGATCGACGCCTGGGGCGTGAGCAACGTCTCTGCCGCCGACCTGGGGGGGTGGCTCGAGCTCGGCACGCCGGCTCTCGTCCAGAACTCGTACTCGCTGCTCGAGCGCGGCGACGAGACAGAGGTGATCCCGCTCTGCGCCGAGCACGGGATCGAGTACCAGGCCTTTAGCCCACTTGCCGGCGGCTGGCTGACGGGCAAGTACCACCGCGACGAGGAGCCGCCGGCGGGCTCGCGCATGACGATGCGGCCGGAGCCGTATCGCCACCTCGAGAACGACCGCATCTACGACGGGCTCGACGCGGTCGACCGCGCCGCCGCCGAGCGCGGCGTGAGCATGGGCGGCCTCGCGCTGGCGTGGGCGCTGGGCACGGCCGGATCGGTCGTGGCCGGCCCTCGGCGGCCGGCCCACCTCGAGGCCGTCCGCGAGGCGCTCGACCTCTCGCTGACCGACGCCGAGCGCGACGAGCTAGGCTCGCTCTTCCGCTGATGTCCTTTCTCGTGCTCACCCAGAGGGAGGTCGAGCAGCTGCTCGACATGCCGGGCTGCATGGACGCGATGACCGAGGTGCTGGAAACGCTCGCCCGCGGGGAGCTCTTCCTGCCGCTCCGCATGATCGCCTTCCCGCCCGGCGAAAACAGCGGCATCGGCCTGATGCCCGCGTTCCGAGGCGGGTCGAGCCCTGCCTATTCCCTGAAGACGATCTGCCTCTTCCCCGACAACCCGACGCGCGGGCTCGATCCGCACCAGGGCACGGTGACGCTGTTCTCCGGCGAGACGGGCGAGCTACGCGCGCTGATGAACGCGTCCGCGATTACCGCGATCCGCACGGCCGCCGTCTCCGGTGTCGCCACGCGGCTGCTCGCCCGCGAGGATGCACAGGACCTGGCGATCGTGGGCGCGGGCCACCAGGCGCACCCGCACATGGCCGCGATGCTCGAGGCGAGGCCGTTCGAGCGGATCCGGATCGCCGCCCGCTCGCTCGAGAGCGCCGAGCGGCTGGCGTCCGAGTGGCCGCTAGCCACCGCCGTGGACAGCGTCGAGGAGGCCGTCCGCGAGGCCGACGTCGTCTGCACCGTGACGAACTCGAGCGAGCCGGTCCTCCGGCACGAGTGGCTGAAGCCGGGCACTCACGTGAACGCGGTCGGCTCGAGCATCAAGACGGCCAGAGAGCTCGACACCGCAACGATCGTTGCCTGCTCGCTCTTCGTCGACCGGCGCGAGTCGACCGTGAACGAGGCGGGCGACTACCTGACCCCGCTGGCGGAGGGTGCGATCTCCGGGCCTGGGCACATCAAGGCCGAGATCGGCGAGATCCTCACCGGCGCGCATCCGGGGCGGACGTCCGACGACGAGCTGACCGTCTTCAAGTCGCTCGGTCTGGCCGTCGAGGACCTCGCCGCGGCGGAGTACGTCGTCCGCCGTGCGGCGGAGACCGGTACCGGTACGACCGCCGAGTTTTGATCCCGCTCGCCGAGTTCGAGCGCGCCCGTGAGCGCATCGCCGACGCCGCGGTCCGGACGCCGCTCGTCCGCTTGCCCGACACGGACATCTGGCTGAAGCTCGAGAACCTCCAGCCGGTCGCGTCGTTCAAGATCCGCGGCGCGACGAACGCGATCCGGGCGGCGTCGCCGGAGCAGCTCGCAGGCGGCGTCGTCACGGCCAGCGCGGGGAACATGGCTCAGGGACTGGCCTGGGCGGCCCGCGAGGCGGGTGTACCGGCGACGATCGTCGTCCCCGACCACGCGCCGCAGACGAAGCTCCATCGCATCGAACGCCTCGGCGGCCGTGTGATCAAGGTGCCGTGGGAGCGGTGGTGGCAGACGATCGTGGAGTCGCGGTTCGACAGCCTGGACGGCCTCTTCGTCCATCCGGTGCAGGACGAGCTCGTCATGGCCGGCAACGGGACGATCGGGCTCGAGGTGGTCGAGGACCTTCCCGACCTCGACACGGTGCTGGTGCCGTACGGCGGCGGCGGTCTCTCGGTCGGAATCGCGAGCGCCGTCAAGCAGTTGCGGCCGTCCGTGCGCGTCTACGCGATCGACCCGGAGAGCGGCCCCTCGGCAAGCGCGGCATTCGAGGCGGGCCGGCCGGTGACGGTCGAGCACCGGCCCTCGTTTGTCGACGGATCGGGCGGAGTCGGCGTGCTCGAGGCCATGTGGCCGTACGTGCGGGAGGCCCTGGACGGCGCCTATGTGGTCTCGCTCGAGGAGACAGCAGCGGCGCTGCGCCTCCTCGCGGAGCAGATACGCGTGGTCGCCGAGGGCGCAGGCGCGCTCGCGCCCGCGGCCGCGCTGTCGGGGCGCACTCCCGGCGGCAATGTCGTCTGCATCGTGTCCGGCGGGAACATCGACCTCTCGGTGCTGGTCCGCATCCTCCAGGGGGAGACGCCGAAGTAGCATTCGGACATGCTCGACGTCGGCGACCGGTTCCCCGTGGAGAAGCTGTCCGTCCGGCCCGAGGGCCCGGCGGTCGTCTACTTCTATCCCGCCGACCTCACGCCCGGCTGCACGATGGAGGCGAGGGCGTTCAACGACCGCTACGACGCCTTCCGGGACGCCGGCTACGAGGTGATCGGGATCAGCGTCGACAACGAGGAGAAGCACGACGACTTCCGGTCGGAGTGCGGCCTGCGCTTCCCGCTGGTCGCCGACGACGGAGCGGAGCTGACCAAGTCGCTCGGGCTGTTCAAGCAGTACGGCGACTACGGCTGGTTCGCGGCGCGCGTCACCTACCTGCTCGACGCCGACGGCGTCGTCCAGCAGGTCTGGGACGTCGAGGACGCAGGGGCACACCCCGAAGAGGTGCTCGCGGCCGTCTCCGCGCGATGAGTATTGAGGCGGTCCGGCGCTCCTACCAGGCCTTCGCGCGCCACGACCTCGACGGGGCGCTGGCGATGATGGACGAGGACATCGTCTGGCACCAGGCGCAAGGCCTACCCCACGGCGGCGTCTACCACGGCCTCGCGGAGGTGCGCGCGAACGTGTTCGACCCGATCGACGACGCGTGGTGGGAGAACTTCAAGGCCGACCCCGACGAGGTGATCGGGCTCGGAGACGACGTCGTCGTCCTGGGCCGCTACACCGCGACCGCGAAGGAGAGCGGGTGCCCGCTCGACGTTCCGTTCGCTCACGTCTGGCGCTTCCGCGACGGCCGGGCGGTGCGGTTCCACCAGTTCACGGACACCCGAGGCTGGGTGGACGCACTCGGAACGGCATGACCGCCGGGTACGTCGTCAGCGCGGACGAGGTCGAGGCACGGCCCGAGAGCGGCACTGCGCAGGCGAGTGTGACGATCGACCGCTCGTGCGGCTGCGAGCGGCTCGAGCAGCGCGTGCTCCGCTTCTCCCCCGGGCGGTCGGACGAGCGGAGTACCGGCGACAGCCAGGAGCTGCTCTTCGTCGTGCGCGGGCGCGGCACGCTCGAGGCGGCGGGCGGGACCCACGAGCTCGAGCCGGACACGGGCGCGTTTCTCATCCCCGGCGAGACGTGGTCGGTGGACAACCACGGCCCGGACGACCTCGTGCTCGTCTCCGTCACCGCTCCGTGCGAGGGCGAGCAGCGCTCACAGGTGACCGTCCGCTACGCCGACCGGCCCGCGCTGCCTGCCACCCCGAACCGCGAGTTCCGCCTGCTCGTGAACGAGGATCTCGGCTGCCTCGACGTCACCCAGTTCGTCGGGCTGATTCCGCCCGGCCGAGCGCCGTTGCACAGCCACACCTACGACGAGGTCGTCTACGTCGTCGACGGCGAGGGTCTCCTCCACCTCGACGACACGGACACGCCGCTCGGCCCGGGTTCGTGCATCCACCTTCCGCCGCTGCGGGAGCACTGCCTCGAGAACACCGGGCCGACGCCGATGCGCGTCCTCGGCGTCTTCCACCCGTCCGGGAGCCCGGCCTCGAAGGCGTACGAGACTAACGAATAGCAGGGATTTGGCGTCCTAGCCTCCACGGACTACCATCCCCCGATCGCCACCTGCAAGGAGACTGCATGCGGAGACTCAGAATCATCCTTCCCTTTGCGGCTGCGGCGCTGACGCTCGCAGTCGTCGCGGCGGCGTCGGCGCAGCCGGAGCGGACGGCATCCTCGACGACCTCCTCTCGAATCACTTGCAGCGCCCCGTTCAAGATCGGCTTCGTCACCCCAGTGACCGGCGGAGCCGCGTTCCTCGGGAACGAGCAGCTGAGCTGGGCGAAGTACGCGCTGAAGACGCTCGCTCCCAGGATGGGCCTGCGCGCGTCGATCGTCGTCGGTGACACACCGGTCGAGCAAGGCCCAGCCCCGGCTCAGTCGATTGCGCAGAAGTTCATCGCCGACCCGAAAGTGATCGCTGTGCTCGGGCCGTCGACCTCGGGCGCGGTCGCCGCCTCGAGCGCGGCCTACTTCCAGGCGGGCATGGCGCACGTCTCGCCGTCGGCAACACGCACGTCCTTGACCAAGGGCGAAAAAAGGGAAGCGACGCCCGCCTTCTTCCGGGTCGTGCCCGGCGACTACATCCAGGGGCCGACCGACGCGAACTTCATGGTCAACAAGCTGAAGGTGAAGAAGGTCGTCGTCATGGACTTCCAGGAGCCCTACTCGCTCGGGCTCGCAGACATAACCGAGAAGACCCTGAAAGCGAAGGGCGTCTCGGTCATTCGCCTGTCGGCCCCGAACACGACCACGGACTACTCGTCGTACGTGACCCGCGTCGCGAGTGGCACGGACATCGTGTTCTTCCCGACGCAGAAGCCGGGCGACGCGCAGACCTTCGCGAGGCAGCTCGTCGAGCAGGGCAAGAAGGCGAAGGTGTTCGGCGCCGACGGTTCGAACGACCCGGCGCACTTCAACACGCCGGGATCGTACGTCTCGAACTTCGCACCGGACATCACCGCCATCCCCGCCGACCGTGCGCTCGTCGCCGGCTGGAAGAAGGACAACCCCGGCAAGACCGTCGGCTCGTTTGGGCCGCCGACCTACGGGGCGGTCCAGGTCATCCTGACCGCGGTCAAGCTCGGCTGCAACAAGTTCCACAGCGTGCTCCCGAACCGGCGTGCGATCGTACGCAGCGTCAAGCAGGTCCGGATCCCGAATTGGATCCTCGGCGGAACGTTCAGCTGGTCGACGAAATCGAACGACCCGCTGAACAAGCCGTGGTACATCTTCCAGATCCAGTCGAACGGCACGTACAAGCTCGTCAGCTAGGACAAGACGTGATCGACATGTGCGGCCCGGCTACTCCGGGCCGCACGTGTCTGAGAGGATCATTCGTCCGATGGACAAGCTCGTCGCGCTGACCGTGGACGGCCTGACACTCGGGAGCGTCTACGCGCTGATCGCGCTCGGCTACACGCTCGTCTACGGGGTTCTCAAGCTCCTCAACTTCGCCCACGGCGACGTGTTCATGGTCGGCTCGTACATCGGGTTCGGGATGCTCAACCTGCTCGGCGGCGCGAGCGACCTCATCGTCCCGCTCTGGATCGCGCTCGTCCTGACGACGCTCTCGGCGATGGCCGGTTGCGCGGTGCTCGGCGTCGCGATCGAGCGCTTCGCCTACCGGCCGCTCCGCGATGCGCCGCGAATCGCGCCGCTGATCAGCGCGCTCGGCGTGTCGTTCTTTCTCGCCTACTCGATGCAGCTGCTATTCGGCGCGCAGTACCGCGACTACAACCTCTTCGCGGTCCCCGGCAACCCCCTGTTCCTCAACGGCTTCCACATCGGGACGGTCAACGTCTCGCTCGTCCGAATCATCATCGTCAGCGCCGCGTTCGCGCTGATGGTCCTGCTCTGGTTCCTCGTCAACAGGACGCGGACGGGCAAGGCGATGCGCGCCACGTCCTTCGACCGCGAGGCTGCGGCGATGATGGGGATCGACATCGACCGCGTGATCGTGTTCACGTTCGTCCTCGGCTCGGCGCTCGCCGGCGCGGCAGGCGTGCTGTTCGCGATCCGTGTCCCGACCCAGGTCTCGCTCGGGTTCATCGCCGGCCTGAAGGGCTTCACCGCGGCCGTGATCGGCGGGATCGGCTCTGTGCCGGGCGCGATGGTCGGCGGCCTGATCCTCGGCTTCGCCGAGTCGTACGCGGCCGGCTACTGGCCGGGCTCGGCCGGCACCCGCTGGACCGACCTCGTCATCTTCTCGATCCTGATCCTGTTCATGATCTTCCGGCCGCAAGGGCTCTTCGGCCGGCCCGACATCAAGAAGGTTTAGATGCCCCGATGAGCGACACGACTCCTCCGCTCCCGCCCGGCCGCGACGCCCCGCTGACGACGCCCGCGATCGGGCAGGACGAGTGGGTGGCGCGCCACCTCGACCGGCGCCTCCCGCCACGCCTCGGGAAGTTCGAGGAGCGCCTCCGACGGGTGCCGTGGTGGGCGTGGCTGACGCTCTTCATCGGCGCCGCCTGCATGCTCCCGGTCTTCTCGAGCAGCGGCTACGTCCGCCGGGTCGGGTTCGACACCGTGCTCTACATGATGCTCGCGCTCGGGCTGAACGTCGTCGTCGGCTGGGGCGGCCTGCTCGACCTCGGTTACGTCGCCTTCTACGGCATCGGCGCCTACACCTACGCGCTGCTCGACTCGCCGCACTACGGCATCCACCTGTGGTCGGTGGTCGCGATCCCGGTGATCGCCACGATCGGAGCCGCGGCGGGCTTCCTGCTCGGGTTGCCGTCGAGACGGCTGAGCGGGGACTACCTCGCGATCGTCACGCTGTTCTTCCTCCAGCTCTTCCAGACCCTGACGCTCAACGGCGACCAGTTCTTCTTCA
>JBKOVQ010000166.1:0-2716 GCA_046723985.1 Actinomycetota bacterium
TCCCATCCCGGTCAGCATGTTGATCGTGAAGATCGAGAGGGTGAAGGCGTGCCCGAGGACGGCGACGAACGAGAGCGCGACGATGATCGACGGCAGTGCGATCAGCAGGGGCACGAGCCCTGCCACCACCGTTCCGAACACGAGCAGAAGGACGATCAGGGCGGCCGGGAGGCCGAACTGGAGCTCACCTGAGCTGAGATCATCCTCGGACAGCTTGTTGAAGTCGTGGTTGACCGTGCGCTGGCCCGTGACCGTGACCGCGAACGCAGGCCTCGCATCGGCGCGCTGCACAGCGCTGATGACGTCGTCGATCCCCGAGTTCGACTCGTCCGGCATCGCGAACTGCACCATCGTCGCGTGCCGATCCTTCGAGACGAGCGAGGGGTCACGCGCGCCGAGGTAGGTGCGGATGCTCTCGACATCTTCGGCCTCGCGCACCTCGCCGGCCAGCCTACGGACCAAAGTGCGAAAGGTGGGCGCGTCGACCGTGTAGCGCGGCGAGCGAACGACGACGATGTCCGTGATCGCGGCGCTCGAGGAGGCTGGGAACGCCGCCTCGCGCACGTCCTTCGCGCGCTCGGACTGCGGATTGTTGGTCGGGTTACCTTCCGTGGTCAGGGCGCCGCCGAGCAATCCCCCGATCACGACGAACGCGACCACCATAGCGGCGACCCAGGCTCCGATCGTCCGCCAAGGATGGCTTGCGCTGGCCAGCGCCAGACTCTTGAGCCAGCTGACATTCATGTTCCCCCCGTTCTTGCTCGCCCACGACGCCTCGTGCGACTGCGCAGGACTCGGCGGAGGCGGGCGGCTCGTGCATCGACACGTCCCGTGGCCAGTTCAGGCCACTGTCACTCATGAGCCCACGCTAGCTCTCCGACCCCTTCTCGCCGAGCCGTGCACGAGCCCTCGGTTGAACATGCGCGGAAAGGTAGGCGGTGGATGGCCGGATCGCATCGGCAACGATGCCGAACCTGATTGCCTAACCGAGAAACGCCTGGAGCAAGATGTTTTCTTGCGCGAACCGGCCTGGCGGCGGCACCGATCACCTGAGCTTGGGGCTGCCCGCCAACAGTCCTCGCCGCTTCCCGCCCACAACCCGCACTTGTGGAGCGTGCCGGAACGAACCGGCCCGGAACGGTCCCTGGCACCCGGTGGCTGGATACCGGGTGCCAGGCGTGCACCACTCGCTACGCAGTGACGGTCTTCATGACCAGGCCGCCCCCGTTGACGAGGTCGTCGAGGTGCTCCTTCAGGCCGGCGAGCATCTGCTGCTCCTTGCCGGTCGTGATCTTCCCGGCGGCGACGGCGTCATCGAGATCCTCCTTGGCGCCTGCGAGGATCGCCGCCTTCAGGCCCTCGACGGACTTGCCCTGATCGGCTGCGATCTGTGCGAGCGTCTTCCCGCTCTCAAGCTGCGCCCGCAGCTCCGCAGGGCTGAGCCCGAGGTACGCGGCCGCCGCCTCACCGAACGGCCCTCCGCCCACACCCTTGACAGCACTGTGCGGGCCGGAGCCGTTGACGATCTCGTCGAGGTGCTCCTTCAGCTCGGCGAGCATCGTCTGCTCCTGATCGGCGGTCAGCTTGCCAGCGGCCACCACCTGGTCGAGGTGGCTCTTCGCATCGGCGTAGATCACATCCTCGAGACCCGAGACCGATTTGCCCTGCGCCGACGCGATCTGCGCCGGCGTCTTTCCGCTCTCGAGCTGCGCTCGCAGCTCGTCCTCGCTCAAGCCCAGGTAGGCGGCAATCGCCGCCGGCGGCCCGTCGCTGACCATCTCACTCGGGAGCGCCCCCGGGCCGGCGGTCTCGAAGCCAACCGCGAGCACGGGAGCACCGCCAGTGGCGCTGCTGCCGGGTTCCGAGCCACCGCCAGCGGCGGCGAGCGCCCCGCCCGTGCCGGCCGCGACCGCGACCGCGACACCGGTGACTGCAAGTGTGGTTCGCGACCTCAGCTTCATGATCTGCTCCTTTCTGTCGAGAGGTCGAGAGCCAATGCTCGGTGCGAGCCCTGAAAGGGCCGTGAGAAGAACCTGAGAAGCTGCTGACAAGTCCATAAGAAACACCCTCCGATCGTGCGGTTGGTGCGGATCGCTGCGGATACGGCCGAATGCAGCAGGTGTCGTCGCGATCGGCGCCCGCCATTCGGGAATCCCCACAGCGACCTGAGAACTACCGGGCCTTGGCACACGACAGCGTGGCGTTACAGCTTGTAGCGAACGAGCGGCTCCAGCCGGCGGCGCCGAGCCCGTTCGGGCAACCGGCGGACCATGGCGTTTCTGAATCGCCAGCCGAGGGGGCTCGCGAACTGGGCGGCCTTGTCGGCGCGACGAGACAGCTTGAGCACGGCCTCCGCACGCGGCCGGCGGATCGCCTCGTACTCGCCGAGCGCGGTCGCGAGGTGGCCGCTGGGTGCGAGCCGGTCGGCGAGCACGACGGCATCCTCGATCGCCTGGGCCGCGCCCTGGCCGACGCCCGGGGTCGTCGCGTGTGCGGCGTCGCCGACCAAGACCACGCGGCCCTCGCTCCAGCGCGGAAGCGGCTCGAGGTAGTAGACGTCGTTCCGGAGAATCGCGCCCTCGTCGGCCGACTCTGCGATCGCGGCGATCGGCTCGTGCCAGCCGGAGAAGCGCCGCAGGATCTCCCCCTTGTTGCCTTCGGGCTCAGCCGGCTCGCCTTCCGGAGCGTTCTTCGTCGCGAACCAGTACGTGCGTCC
>JBKOVQ010000181.1:0-23149 GCA_046723985.1 Actinomycetota bacterium
CTCCGAACCACTCGTGCGGCTCGACCTCGAGGCCGGTCTCCTCGAGCAGCTCGCGGCGCAGGCCGTCGAGAGGGTGCTCGTCCTCGCCGAGGAAGCCGCCGGGCAGATCCCACATCCCGGCGTACGGGTCCCAGCGCCGACGAGTCAGCAGGATACGGCCGTCGTCGTCGACCAGGAGCGCGCAGACCGCCGGCGCGGGGTTCGCGTAGGCGATATAGCCGCACGCCCCACACACTGCCCGGCCGTCCGCGGGCGAGATCGCGGCACCGCAGCGTGGACAATGTCGCCAGTCGTCGAAGAGCCCCACGCAGGCAGTATGTGCATCGATGCCGATCCGTGAGCACGAGTTCAGCCGTGTCGGGCTGCTCGCGGAGCTTTCCGGGCAGACCCTGCGCAAGCTCTCCGACCGGATGGTGCGCGAGTCGCTGCCGGCCGGTGCCGAGGTCGTCCAGGAAGGCGACGCAGGCGATCGCTTCTACGTCGTGCTCTCCGGAATGCTGGCCGTGACGCAGGAGACCCGCGGCGAGCGGCGCGTGCTCAAACCGGGCGATTACTTCGGCGAGGTCGCGCTGACGATGGACGTGCCGCGGACCGCATCGATCCGCGCGCTCACGCCGTCGGTCCTGGCCAGCTGTGACCGCGAGACGTTCGACGAGTTCGTACGGCCGCTGTTCAGCGACTGAGCCATCCGAGGACACGGTCGCGCAGCGCCGGGTCGAACCCGCGGGCGGACACGAGCTCGACCAGCGTCAGGCGTCGGCCGCGTGCGAGCAGGTGGATCTCGACCGTTTCGCTGCCCGATCCGGTCGGCCGCGGCACGCGTAGCTTCAGTCCGACCCCGGGCTCGTGGCCGACGGTGTCGCCGCGGAAGGCATGCTCGAGCTCCCGCTGGTAGTCGTCGCCCGCTCCGCGTTTCCGCGCCTCTGCCGCCTCCGTCGGACCGGCGAACACGAACGTGACCGAGCGGATCGCGTCTCCGTTTCTGACGAGCGCTCCATTGTCGACGCGCGCAACCACGTGCAGGCCGCCCAGGTCGGGCGCGAGCTGTGAGATCCCCGGCGCATCGTCGACCGCGCGCCAGCCCGGGAACGCGCTCACCGGAAGCACCGTCGTCGTCACAGCAGCCGACGACTGCCCGCCACATCCGACGGAGGCCAGGGCCCCGATGGACACCAGAAGGGCTAGTAACAGCTCGAAGGGCTGCGGCCTCACCGTCCCAGCTCCGCGAGCACCTCGTCCGAAAGCGCCGGCCATGCGGTCACCGCCCAGTCGCCGAAGTCGAGATCGGTGAGACAGCACAGGGCGACCTCCGACTCGGGATCGACCCAGATGAACGTGCCGCTCCGGCCGAAGTGGCCGAACGTGCCCGGCGAGTTACGGCCGCCGCTCCAGTGCGGCGACTTCGTGTCCCGCAGCTCGAAGCCGAGCCCCCAGTCGTTCGGCTCCTGCCTGCCGAAGCCGGGCAGAACGCCGATCAGGCCGGGAAACTGGACCGACGTCGACTCCGCCAGCGTCTCGGGGGCGACCAGCGTCGGCGCGAGCAGCTCGCCCGCAAAGGCAAGCAGGTCGTCGAGGGAGCCATAGAGCCCGGAACCGGGTCGGCCCTCGTACCGGGCGGTAAGGCCCAACGGCTCCAGCACCGCGTCGCGCAGGTACTCGGCGAACGGCATCTCCGCGTGGTCGGAGAGCGCCTGACCGAGGACGTCGAAGCCGTAATCGGAGTAGATCCGCCGCTCCCCCGGCCTGGCGATCGGACTGCCACCCTCGAGCGGAAGACCCGAGGCGTGGGCAAGCAGGTGGCGGAACGTCGAACCCGGCGGCCCGGCGGCGGCATCGAGGTCGATTGCACCCTCCTCGGCCGCGACCAGGCACGCGAGCGCCGTCACTGGCTTCGTCACAGATGCCCAGCGGTAGACACGGGACGCGTCCCCGTGCACTCCGATGACCCCCTGCGCAGACGCGACTCCGACCGAGACGTGCTCGGCCGGCCAGCCTTCGACGGCTCGCAACGCGTCCACTTCGTTGGATACTAGGGTCGTGGAACGGCAGCGCATCGCGTCCGGCTCGCCCTACGAGCCGATCATGGGCTTCTCCCGCGCCGTGCGCGTCGGGCAGCACGTCTTCGTCGCCGGGACAGCGCCGGTGATGCCAGAGGGCCAGGACCTCCCACCCGACGCCCACGGCCAGGCCGTGCGCTGCCTGGAGATCATCGTCGGCGCGTTGCGCGAGGCCGGGGCCGAACCGGTCCACGTCGTCCGCACCCGGATCTTCGCGACGCACGCCGAGGACTTCGAGGAAATCGCCCGCGCCCACGGGGCGATCTTCGGCGACGTGCGACCGGCGTGCACCTACGTGGTCACGAGGCTGATCGACCCGCGCTGGCGGGTGGAGATCGAAGCGGAGGCGCTGGTGCCGTGAAGCAGGCGATCCCGCCCTCGATCACCGGCAAGGGCGCGGGCTTCGGCTTCGCGCAGGGCGGCAGCGTGCTCGACCACAGTTTCGGGAAGGGCGACCCGTTCACCCTCGGCGTCGAGGAGGAGTACATGCTGCTCGACGCGGAGACGCTCGACCTCGTCCAGCACGTCGACACCGTGCTCGCGGCGGTCGCCGGCCACGAGCTCGAGGATCGGATCAACCCGGAGTTGATGCAGTCGGTGGTCGAGATCACGACCCCGGTCTGCCGCACCCCGGCCGACGTCGAGCGGGAGCTGACCGAGCTCCGCTCCTACGTCGCGTCGGTCGCCGGAGAAAAGGGGCTTCGGGTCGGCTCGGCCGGCACGCATCCCTTCAGCCTGTTCGAGCGCCAGCGGATCACGGCCCGCGACCGGTACCACAACCTCGTCGACCAGATGCAGTACGTCGCCCGGCGCGAGCTGATCTTCGGGATGCATGTCCACGTCGCTGTCGACGGGCCCGAGAAGGCAATCCAGGTCGTCAACGGCCTGCTCATCCACCTGCCGCAGCTGCTCGGGCTGACCGCCAGCTCGCCCTTCTGGCGGGGCGAGCCGACCGGGCTGGCGTCCAGCAGGCAGATGGTCTTCGCCGCGTTCCCGCGCTCGGGGCCACCGCCCCGCTTCCGCGACTACGCCGACTACGCCGAGGTGGTCGGCCAGCTCGAGCGGACCGGCTGCATCGCGGACTACACCCACATCTGGTGGGACATCCGGTTGCACCCCCGGCTCGGCACGGTGGAGATCCGGATCTGCGACGCGGTCACGCGCGTCGAGGACGCGGTCGCCGTCGCCGCCTTCTGCCAGGCCCTGGTGAAGCTCTACTCGGAGCAGTTCGACCGGCACGAGGAGATCCCGTCGTACCACCGGATCCTCACCTCGGAGAACAAGTGGCTCGCTGCCCGCTACGGGCTGGAGGCGCCGGTGATCGACCTGGCGACGGGGCGGAGGAACCGCGTCCCGGTCGCACAGCTCATCCGTCGCACGCTTCGGGACCTCGAGCCCCACGCCCGCGAGCTCGGCTCGGAGCGCGAGCTGGAGGGAATCAGGTCGATCCTCGCCCGCGGGAACGGCGCCGACCGCCAGCTGCGCGTGTACAACGCCAACCGCGACATCGTCGAGGTCGTCCAGGAGATCGCGGACGCGACGGAGGCCGTCCCGGCCAGAGCGTAGGGTTCCGGACGTGCTCCGGCTCGCTCCCGCGCTCTTGCTCGGCTCGGCCGCTGTCGCGGCCGAGCCGGTGACCGTGCTTCCACGGCCGCACTTCTCTCCGCCTCCTACGGGCGCCGGAGACGGCTCGGTCGGCTTCCACGTCGTCTCGTCGGTCGGCGCCGACCCGGCCCGGTCCGTCCATTCGCCGTCCTCCCGGCCGCTCAGGCTCGGAGGGCCGGACGGCAGCACGCGTCACGTCGTCATCGCACCGGGCCGCTACGCCTACGACTTCCGGCAGTACGCCTGGCCGCCGAAGATCGCATCGGGGGAGCGCGAGTTCGTCTTGAAGTCGAAGCGGCTCCGCTGGCGGAGCCCGGCTCTCGTCGCCAACGCCGGCAACTTCGTCCTCCTGAACGACACGATCGTTTCCGGCTACGGCTTCACGGCCGAACCCGACTACCTCTATGCGATCGACCGGGCGACCGGTCGGGTGAAGGGGCGGCTCCTCCTCCCGAGCTCCCCGGAGCGGATCGCCCGGCACGGCGACGTCCTCACCGTCGACACGTACGACCATCGGCTCACAATCCGCGTGACGGGCGCCTGATGCTGACCGTCGGCGACCGGATCCCCAACGCGACCGTGTGGGTCGGCCCGCGCGAGCGGCACACGATCGCCGAAATCGTCGAAGACGGACCCGTGCTCATCCTCTTCTACCTCTTCGACTGGACCTCGACGTGAACGAGCGAGATGGAGCTCCTGCGTGACAGGGGCCCCGAGTTCGAACAGGCGGGCGTGCGCGCGTTCGGGATCTCGCGCGACTCCCCGTGGACGCACACTGCCTGGATGCAGGCGCTCGACCTCACGGTCGGCCTGCTGTCGGACTGGAACGCCGAGGCGGTTCGCGGCTTCGATGTGGCGCAGGACTACCGGGGGATGCGGGACGTTGCGCAGAGGACCGCGTTCCTGATCGACCGAGAAGGAGAGGTGCGGGGCGCGTGGAGCTACGAGAACGCCGTGGTTCCGGACTTCGACGAGCTCTTGGCGGCAGCCCAGGCCTTGTAACGGCCTGCGCGGTGTTCGCCGTCGCGGCGGTGGTCGCGACCGAGCCGGCGGTGCTGCACCTCGCAACGCAGTTCATGGCCGGCGGCGCGCCGGGGAACGGCGAGGCGGCGCCCGGCGATCATCTCCAGTCCGACTACCGGCTCTGGCTCGCCGGTCAACAGCTCGAGCACGGCCGGGCGCCATGGATCGACCCGTACTCGTTCCAGCCCGAGGCGGGGTCGACGGTGAACGCGGCCTGGTGGCCGTTCGGCCTGCCGTACTGGCCGCTCGACCGCCTGCTCGGCTCGGTGCTGGCCTGGAATCTGTTCACGTTGCTCTGCCTCTTGGCAGCCGGCGTGCTGGCGACGTTGTGGCTCCTCGAGCTGGAGCTCTCGCTGCTTGCAGCGGCGGCCGGCGGCCTCGCCTTCGAGATCGCCCCCTACCGCGTAATGCAGAGCCGGGGCCACCTGCTCGGGCCGACGTCGCTGCTGCTGCCGCTCGCCCTCTGGGCGTTCGAACGCGCGCGGGCCTCGGGTCGCTGGGGCTGGTGGGCGCTCTCGTGGGCTTCGCTGGCGTCGATCCCACTGTCGGGTCAGGTACATCTCGCGCTGGGCGCCATTCCGTTCTTCGCGCTCTACGCCGTCTGCCGGACGACCGAGCGTCGCGACCTGATCGCGACCACCGTCGGGGTGGTCGCCGCAGTGCTGGCGGGCGTCCTCATCCGGCTGACCGTGATCGAGGGATCGATCGACGAGGGCGGCAGGTCGCTTCGCGAGGTCCGCGTCTACTCGGCGACGGGCCTCGACTTCGTCACCCGCCATGCCCGTCACGGCGTCGAAGCCTTCGTCTTCCTCGGCTGGCTGACACCGCTCGTCGCGATCGGAGGACTGGTGCTGCTGGTGCTCGGGCGCGAACTGCGGCTCGCCGTCGTCCTCGGCGTCGGGGCGGTCGTCCCCGTCCTGCTCGCGCTCGGCACGCACTTCCCGCTCTACTCGCCGCTCTGGCACGTGTTCCCCCCGCTCCGCTTTCCGCGAGTGCCGGAACGGCTGATGCCGATCGCGTGCCTCTGCATCGCGGCGCTGCTCGCGGTCGCAGTCGACTGGGGACTGCGCCGACCCGCGGCACGGGGCGTGGCGCCGCTCGCGCTCGGCGCGATCGTCGCGGTCGTCCTGCTCGCCGACCTGCACGTCCGTGCCTTCCACGGCTCCGCGGCGGACTCGTCGAACGCCGCCTACGCGGCGGTCGAGCAGGCTCCGACCGGGCGGCTGGTCGAGGTGCCGGTCTTCACGCCCGACATCCACTACGGCAGCGTCTACCTGTACTACGAGAAGCAGGTGCTGCGCGACCGGCCGCTTGGCTACTCGACCACGGCACCGCACGAGGCGGACGTCGTCGCCCGCCACCTCCAGCCGCTCAACTGCGGCGACTGGACGACCGGCGTGGCCGACCGGCTCAGGATCCTGAGGGTGTCGGCGATCACCCTCCACCGCGGGCTCTTCACCGACAACCCGCTCGTGCCCGACACCGCCGCGATCGCCTGGCGCGGCCTGGTCGCGCACGGCTGGCGGCCGGTCGCAACGGACGGGGCCGTGACGACCTTCGTCCGCGGCCGGTCGACGATGCAGGCGCCCTTTCCCGGCCCTTCGAGCGCGGAGGGGATCTTCTGCGGAGGCTGGTTCCCGGCCGATGAGGTCGGTCACCAGATGAGCTCCCGGCACGCATCGCTGCTGGTCTACGGGAGCGGCATCCTCCGCCTCTTCATGCAGTCGCCGCGGCGGCAGCAGGTTCGGATCTCGGTCGACGGACGCTTCCACTCGCAGCTGACTGTGGACGCTCTCCGTCAGAAGAACGTCGGCCTCTCGGGCACGCAGTGGCATCTCGTCACGTTCGACTCCGGGCCGCTGTTCGAGCTCCGCGGAAGGCCGCGGGGCGCTCGCGTCGTCGCGTACGCGCTGCCTAGCGAGGTGTAGATTCCTGCGCGCCGTGCCTCTGGCACTCACCTGGTGCGAGTGGTTCAAGACCGGAAACGTGCTGGCCGCGTGCTGTGGGTGGGCGGCGGCGCGACCCTTGCGGTCTACGCGATCCTGACCCAGCCTCAGAACACGCCGGAGGAGATGGCCAGCGTGGCCCGCAAGGCGGCGTTGATCGGCGAGCGCATGTTCACCCCGTTGTCGCTGCTGACGCTCGCATTCGGGTTCGGGCTCATGGAGAACGCACAGAGCCCGTGGACTCCGGATCCTGTTGATCGCCCGGATCGACGTGGTCGTGCTGCTCGCGGTCGTCTTTGTGATGACCGCGAAGCCGTTCCTCTAGCCCACAAGGCCGACGAGCTGCGTCGGCCTTGAAGTCTCCGCCGTTCCAGCCACTGTCCCGGAGACCGGATCGACGATGCGGAAGCAGCGATTGTCGCAGCCGACGACGTAGACCAACCCGCCGGCCGCGTGGAACTCGCCGATCTGTTCCGTCCCGAAGAGCTGAAAGCGGAGCGCGCCGGAGGGCGAGTAGCCGCGGAGGCCGATTCCTGCGGATGCGGGCTTCGTCGCCGACGCCTGCGTGCTGCCGAACGCGACCAGCGTGTCGCCGGTGCGGGTGAGGAAGGATACCGCGGGGTCGACCATCCTCGAGGTCCAGTCGCGGGTGTCGACGAGCGTGAGACCGGCCGGCGTCTCGGTCATCTCCTCCGCGCCTTTCGCGACGGTCGCGGCGAGCTCCGCGCCGGTGACCGCGATCGTGCCGGACGGCAGCCAGAGCGCAGAGCGCCGCCACCCCTGGGACGCCTTGGCGGTTCGGGCGAGCGTTCGGACGGCGTGCGAGTGATATGTCACGGCCAGCGAGTCCAGGTCGACCTCGGCGACGAGGCCGGCGGCTCCGACCACGGCCGCCCGCCGGCCGGTGGGTTCGACCGCCAGCGCAGGCGAAGCAACCGTGACGACACCCGTGGCCACGTCAGGGGGCAACTCGGTGCCGCCGGAGAGCCGGCCGAGGAGGACGGTCCGAACCGTTCCGTCGATCCCCGCCACCCCGAGGCGAACGGGCCCGATCGTCTGCGAAGTGGCCAGGAGGAAGACGACGCGGCCGCCGACGGCCGTGGAAGCGAACAACGTCTCGTGCAACGGCAAGGCGCGGTCGGTGGTCTTGCGGCGAATCGATGGGTCGACGGTGACGGCTCTCGTGCGCGCCTCGCTGCCAACAACGGCCACAAGCCGGCGCGGCGAAGGCCAGGCTGCGGCACCGATCCACCCCTCTCCCAGATCGATCCGCCCGCGCGACCGCAGGCCGGCGGTGTCGACCAGGCTGAGGACGGCGCCGCGCTCGGTGTCGAAGGCCAGGGTCCCCCCTCTGGGCGACCGCGTCACGAAGAAGGCACCCGTGCCGATCGGAAGCGACGGACCGCCGCTCGGACGCAGTGACATCGGGTCGACCCGCGTCAGCGAGACGACACTGCCGTTCCAGACGAAGGCGAGCGTCGGAGGGCGCCTCGCAGCGGCGGACCCGGCCCCCAGAACGACCACGGCGGACGCCGTTCCGGCGAAGATCCTCCGCATGTGCCTCTTACACCGAACCGGCCGCCATGGGTCCCGGTACCGCAAGAGAGGCTGTCACATCCCGACCGAGTGGTACCCCGAGTCGACGTAGAGCGTCGTTGCGGTCACGTTCCGGGCGGCGTCGGAGAGGAGGTACGCCCCTGCGGCTCCCACATCATGCGCGTCGATCGGCCGGTGGAGCGGCGAGCGCTCTTCGACGATCGCCTCCATCGTCGGGAAGCCGGCGATCGACCGCGCGGCCAGCGTCCGCACCGGCCCGGCCGAGACGGCGTTGACGCGGATGTTCTTCGGGCCGAGGTCCCAGGCGAGGTATTTCACCGACGCGTCGAGCGTGGCCTTCGCCACCCCCATCACGTTGTAGTGCGGCACGGCGCGCTCCCCACCCAGGTAGGTCATCGTCAGGATCGAGCCGCCGCCGGCCGCCTCCATCAGTGGCTCGGCCGCTCTCGCGCAGGCGACGAGCGAGTACGCGGAGATGTCGACCGCCATCCAGAAGCGGTCGCGCGGCGTGTCGGTAAAGCGGCCCTCCAGATCCTCGGCGGCCGCGAAGGCGACCGAGTGCACGAGCAGGTCCAGGCCACCATCGAAGGTCTCCGCGACCTCCGCAAAGACACGAGCGAGGTCGTCGTCGGAGCGAACGTCGCACTCGGTGACGAGCGGGCTTTCCACCGTGGCGGCGAGCTCACGAACGCCCGCCTCGATGCGCTCGCCCTGGTACGTGAAGGCCAGCTGCGCACCGCCTTCTGCGAGGCGACGGGCGATCGCCCAGGCGATCGAGCGCTTGTTGGCGACTCCGAGGACGAGGCCGCGCTTGCCGGCGAATGGCGACACGAGCGCGGAGTCTAAAGTCTGGCTCCAATGCAGTCGTCTCGTGTCGCAGTGATCACCGGCGGGTCGAGCGGGATCGGCGCCGAGGTCGCGCGGCTCCTGACCGCCGACGGATGGCGTTGCGTGCTGGTCGCCCGCGGCGAGGAGCGGTTACGGGCGGTCGCCGAGGAGCTCGACGCCGAGGCCGAGGTCTGCGACGTCGGCGACCGGGCGGGGGTCGGCGCCCTCGCCGAGCGCGTCCTCGCCCGCCACCAAAGGATCAAGCTGCTGGTCAACAACGCGGGCGTTCCGGGCCGGGCCGATTTCATCGACGGCGAGCCCGAGCGGATCGAGAACGTGATGCGCATCAACTACTTCGGCGGCATCTGGTGCCTCCGCGCGTTCCTGCCCGGTCTCGAGTCTGCGGTTCCTGCGGACGTGGTGAACGTCGTCTCGGTCGCCGGAACGGTCGCCCTCCCGCCCTCGGGGCCGTACTCGGCGTCCAAGCATGCCCAGCTCGCCTTCTCTCGAGCGGTCGCCGCGCAGCTGCGCCCGCGGGGGATCCGAGTCCACACGGTGCTCCCGGGTTTCGCGCCGACCGCAGGGTTCCCCGAGCCGAGCGTGCTCCCGAAGACCCTTGCGTGGACGGTGATCGAGCCCGACCGGATCGCACGCACGATTGTCCGGGCGGTCACCCATGACCGCCGCGAGAGCTTCGTCCCCTGGTGGTTCCGGAGCGTCGCGATCCTCCAAGGCTCCGTGCCGGCCATGTTCTCCCGAGGCCTGACCTGGTTCAGCGGCCGCTTCGGCCGCTAGGGAGGCCTTGGCGAAACGTGGCCTAGAACTGCCAGGAGCCGCCGCGAAGAACCGGAACGCGCTCGCCCTCGCGCGTGATCCCGGTCACCGCGACCTCGTCGCTGCCGATCATGAAGTCGATGTGGATCGAGCTCCGGTTGCGGCGGCGGCGGTCCTCCCCCGACAGCCCTTCGGGCGATCCGTCGCCGAGCGCGATGTGGCTGGCGGCGTTCTCGTCCAGCAGCGTGTCGTAGAAGACGGTGCCGAGCCGGCCGACGCGGCCCTCCCGATCGACCAGCGCGACCTCGCCGAGCCGCGAGGCTCCCTCGTCGAACGCCGCCCTTCCCCGCATCACCCCGGCCCCCTGATCCGCATCGAGCTCGACCGCGCGGCCACCCTCGAACCGCACCTCCAGACCGCGGATGATCGTCCCGTCGCCGAGCACGAGTGGTTTGGTCGAGCGGACGTGGCCGTCGGCGCGCTCGGGGTCCGGAGTCGCGTAGACCTCCTCCGTCGGGAGGTTCGCGAGGTGCTCGATGCCGTCGACGGTCACGTCGCGGGCCGCGTGGAAGGTCGACGTCGGGAGGAGCCCGATCGTGAGGTCGGTGCCGGGCCCTTCGAAGTGGAGGGCGTCGAAACGCCGCTCGTTCAGCCGGTCGGCCGCGACGGTGAGCGCGTCGGCGCGCTCGTCCCACGCCGCGATCGGGTCGGGCTCGTCGAGCCTGCACACGTGCGCGATCTCCTCCCAGAGCCGATCGTGCGCCTCGTCCGGCGGCAACTCGGGATGGACGAGCTCCGCCCACGGCTTCGTTGGGCACGGCACGACCGCCCAATTGGTCGTACGGTCGGAAATGACGTCCAGGATCTCCTTGACGAACGGGAGCTGGTCGCGCCCGGATCGGTCCTGGTCGAGGTCGTCGAGCAGCCCGGTCGTCGTCGGCCCCGAGAGCGAGATGCGGGCCGCACGCTCGGTTCCGAGCGCCTGTATCCGGTAGCTGTACCAGGACGGAACGAAGTCGAGCGTCTCGGCCGGCGCGTGCTCGATCCGCGCCCGCTTTACCCACGGGTCGAAGTACTGGACGTCGACGAACAGCGCCCCGCGCCGGTAGGCACTTTCCGCGATCGCCCGCGCAAGCTCGAACTGGCCGTGGTCGGCGGCGATGGTGACGATCTGGCCCGGCTGGATGTTCGCGCCGAGGGTGACCGCGAGGTCGGCGAGTCGCGGAAGGAGGGAGTCCCTGCCCACGCGCGTGAGTCTATGCCGCTGCCCGGGGTTTGACGGCCAGATACCAACCGACGGTCGCGGTCGGGGAGGACGGAGCAAGCGCCTCTGCCCGGTTGCGCTCCTCGCCCTGGCAGTCGGCCAGGTCGAGGTACCACGTCAGGTTGCGTGGCTCCTCCGTGACCTTCGTCCGAACAACGACCAGCCCATTCGCCTCCAGCAGTGCGCGGAGGTCGATGTCGGGCAGGAGCCGCTGGTGCTCTGGGTCACGGGCACGCTCGAACCGGTCGACCTCCACGGCGAGCAACGGGTCGGCCGGTGCGATCTGGTCGATCACGAGGACGTTGCCGCCGAAGCGGACCGCGCGCGCGAGCGAGGCGACGACCATCTCGGGCCGATGGACGTGGTGGAGCACGCGAGAACAGCCGGCGAGGTCGAAGGTACCCAGCCGCAGGTCGAGGTTGGTCGCGTCGCCCTCGACGAAGCTGACGTTCGGGAACGCGCCGCCGCGGCGTCGGCCCTCCTCGAGCAGCGTCGGGGCGTTATCGACCGCCAGGACGTCGGCGACGAAGGGCGCGAGGGCGAAGGCGAGGGCGCCCGTCCCGGTGCCGAGATCGAGCACGTGCTGGTCGCCCTGCGGCTGGACGAAATTGCGCACAGCGTCCGTGAACGCGTCGCGGCGGCTTTCCTCCAGCTCGCCGAGCTGGGCGGCGGTTCTACTCCAGCGATCGTCGGACAAGGTCCAGCGCCTCCTCCTTCGTCGTGATCGTGCCTGCAGCACGCTCTTCGGCGATCAATTCGAGCAACCTGCCGACCTCCGGACCGGGCGGAATGCCGAGCTCGTCGCCCCGCAGGAGCGGTTCCGCCTGCTCCGTCGCCCGAGCGCGCTCGACAGCGCCGGACAGATCCGAGGCGCCGAGATAGGCGAGCGCCTCGAACGCGTAGGGCTCGGTTGCGCGCCGGAAGCGGTGGATCGCGCGCGGCGAGCCATCGGCCGGGGGCTCGGCGCGGAGCAGAACGTCGACTGACCGGCGCAGGTCGCCCGGGATGGGCAGCCGCTCGAGGTTCTTGCCAAACGTGACCGTCAGCCTGAACCAGGGCGAGTCGAAGGCGCGCAGGCGCGGGTCGACCCGCCCGCCGAGCGGCTGAAGCAGGCCGAGCTCCCCGAGGCGCTCGATGCCCTCGGCGCCGAGTCGCATCAGCTCATCGAGGATCCGCTCGCCCGCGGCGTGTGTGACCAGGCCGGCGTTCGCCCGCGCGAGCTCCTCCGCCGTGGGATCGAGTTGGAAGCCGAGCTCCTCTTCGAGCCGGACACCCCGCAGGAGACGAAGCGGATCGTCGTCGAAGGCCCGGTCGGAGACGAGACGCAGCACGCGCCGCTCGACGTCTGCCCGCCCGTCGAACGGGTCGACGTAGTCGCCGCCGGCAACCGGCAGGGCGATCGCGTTGACGGTGAAGTCGCGCTCCGCAAGATCGGCCTCGATCGAGTCACCTCGAAGCGGCGAGAAGTCGACGGTCCTGCTCCGGTCGAGCACGACCCGCCAGGCGCCGAATCGTTCGTTGAGTGGAAAGACGGCGTCCCCGGCACGTGCCCTCAGTGCCCTAGCCGCGCGCTCGGGCTCCGCGCAGGAGACGTCGAGGTCGAACGCCGTCCGGCCGAGCAGCTCGTCCCGCACGGCGCCGCCCACCACCCAGGCGTCCTCGGCACCGAAGACCTCCGCGACCTCGTCGAGGCTAAGCATCGACGACACTCCTTCGCGCACGCAGCGCGCTCGCATCGATGCCGCAGACGAGCTCGTAGCCGATCGTGCCTGCGACGCGGGCGTGGTCGTCGGCGAGGACGTCATCGCCGATCAACGTCACCGGCGTGCCGACCGGAAGCTGGGCCGGGAGCTCCACTGCGAAGGAGTCCATCGAGATCGTCCCCACGACCGGCTGCAACTCGTCCCCGACGCGGACCCGCGTCCCGGTCAGGTCGCGCCTGAAGCCGTCGCCGTACCCGACGGGCACCAGCCCGATCCAGATCGGCCGCTCCGCGACGAACCGGCGTCCGTACCCTGTGCTCTCGCCCGGCTCGAGACGCTTGATCTGCGCCAGCTCGCTCCGCCAGGAGAGCGCGGGCCCGAGCCCATCGTCCGCCGGATCGCCGCCGAACGGTGAGAGGCCGTAGAGCGCGATCCCGCAGCGGGCGGCGTCGAACCGGGCCCACGGCAGCCTCAGGACGGCGGCGCTGTTCGCGATGTGGCGCGTGTACCCGGGGTACGGCTCGGTCGCCTCACGGAAGCGCTCGATCTGCCGCTCGGCGAAGGCGAGATCTCCGTCTGCGGTCGCCAGGTGAGACATCAAGCCGACGA
Source organism: Actinomycetota bacterium (assembly GCA_046723985.1). GTDB lineage: Bacteria > Actinomycetota > Thermoleophilia > Gaiellales > Gaiellaceae > DATBLE01. Next base: position 13,367 of record JBKOVQ010000181.1, read on the forward strand.
CGTGCGTCTGCGGCTTCGGCAGCTCGGAGAGGCCCCAGCGGCCCATGCCCGTGTCGAGCTTGAGGTGGACCGGAACGCCTTCGGGCAGCGGGCGGTCGTCCGAGATGACGAGCTCGAGCTTCGCCTCTCGCGCGGCGGTGACCTCGTCCTCTGCGGTTGGGCTCAGCACGATCAGCCGGGCGTCCGGGAACGCCGCCCGGAGCGGCAGCGCCTCGGAGACCGTCGCCGTGCAGAGAGCCGTCGCGCCCGCGCCGAGTGCAGCACGACCGACGTCGACCGCGCCGTGGCCGTAGCCGTCGGCCTTGACCACCGCCCACAGCTCGGCGCCGGCGAGGGCGTCGAGCAGCACGCGGGCGTTGCGCCGAACTGCGCCGAGGTCAATCGTGATCTCGGAGCGCGCCATCCGGCGGTCACTCGAGCGCGGCCGGAAGCAGCGCGACCACGTCGGACGCAACTAGGCCGCGGGCCGGCCCCAACCTGGCCGCGACGTCGCAGGCGACCGCTCCCGCAGCCGCCGCCATCCTCGCTTCCATCCCTTTCGCGAGAAACGCACCGATGACGCCGGTGAGGACATCACCGGTCCCGGCAGTGGCGAGCGAAGGCGGGCCGAGCGCGGCAACGAACACCCCTGTGCCAGGCGCGGCGATCAGCACGTCTGCGCCTTTCAGAAGGCAGATACAGCCGAACCGCTCGGCCGCCTCGGTCACCGCTGCCAGCCGGTGGGCGGCCACCCAGGCCGAGTCGCGCCCCAGCAACCGGCCGAGCTCCCCCTCATGCGGTGTGAGGACGGTCGGCGCCGACCGCTCGAACGGCTCCAGGTCGTAGAGCGCGTCGGCGTCGACGACCGCGGGCAGGTCGGACTCCTCCAGCAGGCCCCGGACGAGCGCGTGCCGGTCGTCGGACCGGCCGAGGCCCGGCCCGATGGCGAGCGCATCATGCTTCGCGACCGCGTCCTGTGCCTCCTCGAGCGGCCGCTTCACCGCCTCGACGAGACGCCCCTCGAGCACGGGCAGGGACTCGCCCGGCGCGCAGACGGTGACGTAACCCGCGTCGGCGCGGAACGCCGCGGTCGCGGTCAAGCTGACCGCGCCGGTCATCCCGGGTGCGCCGCCGACGACCAGGAGCGCTCCCGCCGTGTACTTCGTGTCGGACGGGCGCTTGCGGGGAACGATCGAGAGCACCTCGCGCAAGACCAGGCGATGGTTCGTGTCGCGGCGCTCGAGGCCGATGTCGGCGACCACCACGTCGCCCGCCTTGAAGCGGCCGGGGGCGACCTCGAGCCCCACCTTGCGACCGTGCATGGTGACGGTGACGTCCGCGCGGACTGCGGCGCCGGCGATCTCTCCGGTGTCGGCGTCGACTCCCGAGGGGAGGTCGACCGAGACGATCGGGACGCCCGAGCCGTTGAGATCGTCGATGAGTCGCGCCGCGTCGGGTCGCGGCTCGCCCGTGAACCCGGTGCCGAACAACGCGTCGACGAGGACGTCGCCCTCGGTTCCCTCCTCCGTCGTCCGCCCGGCGGCGCGCAGCACCTCGAGCGCGATCCGTCCGTCTCCTCCGTTGGCACCGCCGCCGCACACCGCGCCGAACGATCGTGCGTCCGGATAACGGCGCAGCGCCTCCTCGGCGACGGCGCGTCCGGCACGCTCCATCATCGCCGGGACGTCGTGACCGGCCTCGGCCGCGCGCATCTCCTCGGCCGTGTACAGCGGGTCGAGCATCAATCGGCAACGCACACGGCGGCGGCGAGGCCGCGCGAGTGCGTCATCGAGAGGTCGAGGCTCCCCGCCCCCACCCGCTCCGCCCAGGCGGCGACCCGCCCGGAGAGCCGGACCTCGGGCTTGGGCCTGCCGGCGATCTCGACGTCGCGCCACGCGAACGCGCGGGCGACGCCGAAGCCGATTGCCTTCCCGACCGCCTCCTTGCCGGCGAAGCGGGCAGCGTAGTGCTGGGCCGGATTCGGCCGCGAGTCGCAGTAGGCGCGCTCCGCGTGGGTGAAGCACCGTTCCCGGAACGAGGGGTAGCGGTCGAGGGCACGGCTGATGCGCGCAATCTCGATCAGGTCGACGCCGACCGTCACAACGACCGCTCCAGCCACTCGGGCAGGTACGCGATCGAGCTGACGACGGCGTCCGGAACGATCGTCGAGCGCTCGAGGTCGTCTGGGCGGAATTTGCCGGTCCGAACCAGAACCGTGCGGAGCCCGTAGCGCTGCGCCCCGGCGATGTCGGAGTCGAGGTCGTCGCCGACGATCCAGGTCAGCTCGGGCTCGGCGTCGAGCGCTTCCAGCGCCGCTTCGAAGTAGGCCGGGCTCGGCTTCCCGAGCACCGTCGCCTCCACGCCGGAGGCGTATTCCAACCCGGCGACGAAGGCGCCGGAGTCGAGCAGGGGTCCGCGCGCCGTCTGCCACCAGCGGTTCTTGTGCAGGCAGAAGAGGTCGGCGCCGAGCTCGAGCTCGGCAAAGGCGCGGGCGAGGTTCATGTAGCTGAACACGCGCCCGGTCTCGTCGGTCTCGTCGGCGCCGCCGAGCAGGACGGCCTCGGCGCCCTCGCCGACGAGCTCGATCGCGTCCAAGTCGGAGACGATGGCACCCATTACGAGCGCGAGTACGCGGCGGCCGGCGAGAGCGCGGGCGGCCGCGGCCGCCGTGGTCTGGAGCTCGGAGTCGTCGAGCTCGATCCCGAAACCGCGCAGCTCGTCGGCGAGCGTCCGCCGCGACGCAGTCGTGTTGTTCGTTACGAACCGCAGCCGGTGCCCGGCCCGGCGCAGCTCGGCGACCGCCTCCCGCGCGCCCGGGAGCGGTTGGCCGGAGACGTGGAGGACTCCTTCGACGTCGAGCAGAATGGCCGCCATGTCCGGCGAGTCTATTCGCGTCACCCGCTCCGTGAGCCTGCCCGTGGACGAGATCGAGCTGCGTTTCTCGCGCTCCAGCGGTCCGGGTGGACAGCATGCCCAGCGTTCGGAGACCCGCGTCGAGGCTGTCTTCGATGTCGAGGCGTCGTCGGCGCTGACCGACGCGCAGAAGCGGCGCGTGGTCGCCAAGGTCGGGCCGGTCATTCGGGCCGTTGCGCAGGACGAGCGGAGCCAGTGGCGCAACCGCGAACTCGCCGTGGAGCGGCTGGTAGAGGCGCTGCGGAGCGCACTCGCGGTGCCGCGTCCGCGCCGTCCGACCGTGCCCACACCGGCATCGCGCGAGCGACGACTGCAGCAGAAGCGGCGCCGATCGGAGACGAAGCGTCTCCGGCGGCCACCCACGTAAGAAATGAGTAAGAACCGGCCGTTCCCGGGAAAGGCGTCGCTAGTCTGTCTCGACCCCGACCGAAGGGAGCATCAGCCCAATGCGTTTGCGTTTGTTCCTCGTTGCCGCTGCCTGCGTTACGGCCGCGCTCTTTCCGGTCAACGCGTCCGCGCAGCCGAAGATGCTGATCGGATTCCAGGACGACCCGAGCCTGCGGTGGCGGGACGACCGCCTCGCCGTCTTCGACCTCGCGGAGCAGACACACGCAGGCATCGTCCGGACGACGGTCTACTGGTCGAGGATCGCGCAGACGAGACCGGCCAACGGCGCCAATCCCTTCGACCCCGCCTACCTCTTCGACGATCTGGACGAGTTCGTTCGGAACGCCGGCTTGCACGGGATGGAAGTCATGCTGACCATCTGGGGGACACCGGCGTGGGCGAACGGCGGCAAGGGTCAGAACTACGCGCCGACCAACTACTCGACTCTCCAGAACTTCACACGTGCTCTCGCATCGCGCTACTCCGGCCGCTACCAGGGCTACCCATTCGTCCGCTACTTCACCGTCTGGAACGAGTCGAACCTCGGCCAGTTCCTCTCGCCGCAGTACGACGCCAAGGGGAAGCCCGCTGCGCCCGCGATCTACGCCAAGCTCTACCGGGCCGCCTACGCGGGGATCAAGGGCGGCAACTCGCGCGCCGTCGTCGGCATCGGCGAGACCTCGGCTCGCGGCCGCGACCGCGTGCTGGGGAGGCAGGGCTCGCAGGAGACGGAGTCGCCGGGCAAATTCGCGGAGCTGCTCTCGAAACAACGGCCGGCGCTGAAGTTCGACGCCTGGTCGCACCATCCGTACCCGACCTCGATCAGCGGGCGGCCGCTCGCCAACACGCGCTGGCCGAATGTCACCCTGTCGAACCTCCCCCGCTTCGAACGCTCGCTCGCCACGTGGTTCAAGCGCCCTGTGGTCATCTGGGTGACCGAGTACGGGCACGAGACCAAGCCCGAAGAGCCGAATGGCGTCAGCTACGCGCAGCAGTCCGCATACGTACGAACGGCGCTGCGCTTCGTCGCCGGCGATCCGAACGTGACGATGTTCATCTGGTTCATCCTCCGCGACGACCCTACGAGTGCGTGGCAGAGCGGCCTGGTCCAGCGCAACGGCACCAAGAAGCGGTCCTTCGCCACGTTCGCCAACCTGGCGGCGCTGTACGACGGGCGGAGCCCGCAGATCTTCGTCAAGGGCGGAACCAACAACCCACTCGTCAAGTACGCCGCGCTCGAGCTGTGGTCACGGTCCGGCACCGGAGCCAAGGTCGGGATGACGGTCGCGATCTACGACAACCGCAAGGTGCTCAAGACCGCGCAGCCGACCTCGGTGATCGGACTCGACGGCTGGGTCTCCTTCCGGGCGCCGATCAAGACGGTCAAGAAGCACAACTACTACATCACGATCGCTGCGAACGACGCGAACGGGAACCAGGTCGACCGGACCGTACTCCTCAGAGCGCTCTAGGCACGTCGGGGGTGGTCGGCGGCCCCCCGACGACTATTCCACCGTAACCGTCTTGGCGAGGTTCCGTGGTTGATCCACGTTCAGTCCGCGCAGGCGCGCTATGCGGTAGGCGAGCAGCTGGAGCGGGACGATCGCGAGCGCTGCCTGGAGGAAGTTCGGAGTCTTCGGGACGAAGATGACGTCGTCCGCATGGTGCTGGATGTCCTCGTTGCCGTCGGTGGCGATCGCGATCACCTTCGCCCCGCGGGCACGCGTCTCCTGGATGTTGGAGACGATCTTGTCGTAGACGTGGATGTCGGTGGCGACCACGACGACCGGCGTCCCCTCCTCCAGCAGCGCGATCGGCCCGTGCTTCATCTCGCCGGCCGAGTACGCCTCGGTCGGGATGTACGAGATCTCCTTCAGCTTGAGCGCGCCCTCGAGCGCCACCGGTAGCCCGATGTGGCGGCCGAGGTAGAGGAAGAACGGCCGGTCGTAATAGCGCTGCGCGATGTCGTCGATCGGGTGGTCGCCGGCGAGGAAGTCCGCGATCTTGTTCGGAAGCTCGTGGAGGCGGTCGAGGATGAAGTCGATCTGCTCCTGGGGCAGGGTCCGCCGCACCTCGGCCAGCTTGAGCGCGAGCAGCGAGAGCAGCGCGACCTGCGCGGTGAACGTCTTGGAGGCGGCGACGCCGATCTCCGGGCCACAGCGCGTGTAGAGCACAGCCTCCGCCTCCCGCGTGATCTGGGTGCCCATCAGGTTCGTGATCGCGAGCGTCCGGGCACCGCGCTCGCGCGCGAGCTTCATCGCGTTCACCGTGTCCCGCGTCTCGCCGGACTGCGAGATCCCGATCACGAGCGTGTCCTTGGTCAGGACCGGGTTCCGGTAGATCCACTCGCTGGCGATGTCGGGCTCGACGGGCAGACGCGCCCACTCCTCGACGATGTAGCGCCCGACGACTCCGGCGTGGTACGCAGTGCCGCAGGCGACGATCACGATTCGCCGGAGGTTCTGGATCTCGAGCTCGGTCAGGCACAGGTCCTCGAGCATCAGCTGATGGCCGCGGACGCGATCGCCGATCGTCTCGCGGACTGCGTCCGGCTGCTCGTAGATCTCCTTGAGCATGAACGTCTCGAACCCCGACTTCTCGGCGCTCTCGTCGTCCCAGTCGATCTCGGTCACCTCCGGCTCGGCAACCGCGCCGTCTGCGTTGTGGAAGACCGCGCCCTCCGCGCGGAGCTCGACGATCTGGTCGTCGTCGATGAACTGGACCCGGCGCGTCTCGGGCAGGAATGCAGCGATCGATGAGGCGAGGAACATCTCCCCCTCGCCGACACCGACGACGAGCGGGGTCTGGCACCGGGCGCCGACGAGGGTGCCGGGATGGTCGCGGTGGACGGCGACGATCGAGAAGTGCCCCTCGAGCTGCTGGTACGCGGAGCGAAACGCGGCGACGACGTCGCCCTCGTAGTGGCGCTCGATCAGATGCGAGACCACCTCGGCGTCGGTCTCGGACGAGAATGCGTGACCCTCGCGGATGAGTGAGTCACGGAGCTCCCGGTAGTTCTCGACGATCCCGTTGAGGACGATCGACATCGCCCTGTCGTCGCAGCCGGTGAGCGGGTGCGCGTTCTCCAGGGAGACGCGACCATGGGTCGCCCAGCGCGTGTGGCCGACTCCGGTCGTCGCGGTCGACGGGCGCGATTCCGCCGCCCGCTTCAGCTTCTGGAGGTTGCCGACTGCGCGGACGTAATCGAGTCCTTCCGGCTCGAGCAGGGCGAGCCCGGCCGAGTCGTACCCGCGGTACTCGAGGCGCTCGAGCCCCTGGAGCAGCAGCGCCTTACAGGCCCGCTCCCCGACGTATCCGATGATCCCGCACACGTGGCTCCTCCCAGTATCGGCGAAATGACCTGGAAAACCCAACAATGCGAAAAGCCCGGCCTCTGTGCCGTCCCCCCGTCGGGACGGTCAGCCGAGCTCTCGCTGCACGAGCGCGGTGATGCTAGCACAGAGCGCCGCGGCCTCCTCGTCCGTCTCCGCCTCGGCGAGGACGCGGATCACGGGCTCGGTCCCGGAAGGCCTCACCAGTACTCGCCCGCGCCCGAGCAGCTCCCCATTGACGCGCTCGACCTCGTGTCGCAAGCCGTCACTCAGCACCCGCCGCGCGACGCGGACGTTCTCCTTCGCCTGCGGGTAGCGGTGCATGACCGCCGCGACCTCGTGGAGGGGTCTGCTGTGCAGAGCGCCGCAGAGGAGCAGTGCCGCCGCGAGGCCGTCGCCGGTCACGTGCCCGTCGAGGTACACGACGTGACCCGACTGCTCGCCGCCGAGCACGCCCCCCTCCCGCTTCAGCGCCTCGAGCACGTAGCGGTCGCCGACATCCGTCGTGACGACACGGATTCCTCGCTCGACCATCAACTGGTGGAAGCCGAGGTTGGTCATCGTTGTCACGGCCACGAGCTCGACGCCGAGGTCGAGCGCGAGCACGGCGACGATCTGGTCGCCGTCGAGAGCGTCACCGTTGGCGTCCACGGCGAGCATGCGGTCGCCGTCGCCGTCGAAAGCGACGCCGAGGTCGAGCTCCTCCTCGACGACCAAGCGGCGCAGTGAGCGCAGGTCGGTGGCCCCGCAGGCGACGTTGATGTTCGCCCCGTCGGGGTGGACGCCGATCGCAACCACCTCTGCGCCCAGGTCCTGGAAAGCCCGCGGTGCGATCCCGGAGTAGGCGCCGTTGGCGCAGTCGACGCCGATCCGGAGGCCGGCGAGATCGGTGCCGAAGCGGTCGAGAACGTGGTCCCGGTAGCTCTCGACCGCGACTTCGAGGTTGTCGATCTGGCCGCGTTCCGGCTGTCTCGGGGCGGCGTCGAGCAGCGCCTCGATCTCCTCCTCGTCGGCATCCCCGAGCTTGCTTCCGTCCTTCGCGAAGAACTTGATCCCGTTGTACTCGGGCGGGTTGTGCGAGGCCGAGACGACCGCGCCGAGATCGAGCGCGAGCAACGCGACCGCCGGCGACGGGAGGACGCCGGCGAGGACGGCGTGGCCGCCGGCCGAGGCGACACCGCTGGCGAAGGCCCGCTCGAGCTCGGGTCCCGTTCCGCGGGTGTCGCGGCCGATCAGGACCGCTCCCCTGCCGGCCCACAGCGTGGCGGCGCGGCCGAGCCGCTCGACCAGCTGCGGCGTGAGGTCCACTCCGACCACGCCTCGTACGCCGTCGGTCCCGAAGTACTTGCGTGCCATGAACGTCGGCGAGCTTACGCAGACTCGCCAAGCGCTGAAAGCGGAGCTTTCAGCGCTTCGAGAACTGCGGCGCCTTGCGGGCCTTGTGCAGGCCGGCCTTCTTGCGCTCGACGATGCGGGAGTCGCGGGCGAGGAAGCCCTCACGCTTCAGCACCGTCCGCAGCTCGGGATCCGCCTCGACCAGGGCGCGGGCAATGCCGTGCCGGACGGCTCCCGCCTGCCCGGACGGACCGCCGCCGTGAACCCGGACACGGAGGTCGTACGTCCCTTCCAGGCCGGTGACGCGGAGCGGCGCGAGCACCTGGTTGCGGTGCGCAAGGCGCGGGAAGTAGTCCTCGAGGGCCCGGCTGTTGAACCAGGTGGTGCCGTCACCCGGGCGCAGGATCACGCGCGCGACGGAGGTCTTGCGCTTTCCGGTTCCGCGGTAGGTGGCGAGCTCGCTCACCGATTCTCCAATGTCATTTCGTCTCCAGCGGTTCGGGGCTCTGCGCGGCGTGGGGATGCTCGGCGCCGGCGTAGACCTTCAGCTTGTTGATCTGCGCGTTCGCGAGCTTGTTGCGGGGGAGCATGCCCTTCACCGCCTTGCGGATCACCTCGGTCGGCCGGCGCTCCAGCTGGTCGCGGAGCGTCCTGCTGCGCAGCCCGCCGGGATAGCCCGAGTGGCGGCGGTAGAGCTTCTGGTCGAGCTTGTTCCCTGTGACGTGGATCTTCTCCGCGTTGACGACCACGACGAAGTCGCCGGTGTCGACGTGCGGCGTGTACTCGGGCTTGCCCTTGCCGCGCAGGGTGTCGGCGATGCGCGTGGCGAGACGGCCGAGCGTCTGCCCCTCGGCGTCGACGACGTACCAGCGGCGAGCGACCTCGCCCGGCTTTGCGTTCCAGGTCTTCTGCATGCTCACGGAAAAGCGGCGCACGGACGTGCGCCGGCCCGGAATCGTACCAGCAGCGACTCGAGATCGCGCCAGAACACCTGGGCGCCTCCGTGCGAGGGGTGACGGACGTAGGGCGCGCCGGTCACCTTCTGGGCCACCCGCCCGACCGCGACGATGCGACGGCCATGCGCGACGGCTTCGAGGAAGCGGGCGGACGCCTGGATCTCCTCGCGCGACGGCATTCGGTTCGTAGCCGGACGGCCGGGCTCATGCGGATGGGTCGGCACGACGTTCCAGAGCAGGACGTCCTCCTCGATCCCCAGCTCGGCCAGCGTGCGGTGAACGATCGTCGCCGTCGCCTCCGCAGGCCCGCCGCCGGTGAGCAGCCGCTCAGAGGTGAACGGGATCCCCGAGACGCGGGCGCCCCGGTAACCGGCGGCTTCCCCGACCAGGACGACGGAAGCGCTGCGACGTTCTTCGAGGTAGGCAGCCAGCCGTTCTCGCCGCAGGCGAGAACGGCGGTACTGATTGAAGGTATCGCCAATCGTGGCCCCGGCGAGCTCGGCTACCAGCGCTCCCAGCGCACGACCTCCTCGAGCGGACGCCGCCGCTTGGAGAGCCGCTCCTTCCGCTCCTCCTGCATCGGCTCGGGAGCGGGATGACCGACCGTGACGACGCCGACGACCTCGAAGTCGTCGGGTATCCCGAACACCTCACGCAGGCGGTCGTTGTTCTCCGGCGGGTAGAGGCCGAACAGCCCGGCCCCGAGACCCTCGTCGACGGCCGCGAGTAGCAGGAGCATCATTGCCTTCCCAGCGTCCACCCACCACCACGGCACGCGCCACTCGATCTCGTGGCCGTCCTCGAGCTTGTCCGGCTCCTTGTAGCGGTCGTGATAGTCGTCCTCGCGCATCGCGACGACGATGTGCACCGGCGCGCGCGAG
>JBKOVQ010000055.1:0-21150 GCA_046723985.1 Actinomycetota bacterium
ATCTCCACCTCATCGGGGAAGTACTGTCCACCCGTTGCCCAGGCAAGGTGCTTCGCGATCGTCCAGCGGCGCACCCGCTGGCGTTCGACGCCTGCCACGGCTCCCCGCTCCGCGCTGAGGGATGTTCCCGCCGTGCAGGTCCTGGTGGCAGAGCACGACGTCCTGCTGGGTCGGTCGAGGGCGTGGAGCGCATCGAGTGCCTCGTCCAGGAGCTGCTGCTCGTACGGCCGTCCATGCCGCTCCCGGTCGAAGCGCAGCCGTTCGGCCCATTGCTCGGCCACGTTCTCGAGCCGGCGCCAAAGTACGTCCCGGTCGGCGGGCGCCAGAGCTGCCGCAGCGTGCGCGCCACGACCGCGAGCGAGGCATCGTCGTAGTTTCTGCCGAGCGGAATGCCGGGAACGCACCGCTCGATCACCATCGCTCGCGTCCCGGCGTCGGAGCCGATCAGGCGCACAGCACCACGGCCGTCCCAGAATCGGAGCGCCTCCGCCTCGTGCACGCTCTCGACGTCGTCGTCGACGTGGATCTTGACGACGACCTCCGTGCCGTCCGTCAGGCGGGCCGGCGCGACGAGCTTCGAGAACGGCGCGGGAAACGGCTCGCCGAGCTCGAGCTCCCAGGAAGCTTCAGTGGGCACCCTCGGCGGAGACGCCGAGCGGAAGAACGGACGCCTCCGGGAAGCGCCGGGCGAGCTCCGCAGCGCAGGCGTCGGGTTCCTCCGCCCAGGCGATCACCGTCGGCCCGGAGCCCGACAGCGTCGCGCCGACGGCGCCGGTCGGCAGCTCCTCGCGGATCGCGTCCAGCAGCGGCGACGGACGGTACGGCTCGTGCAGCCGGTCATCGAACGCCGCAACCAAGAGCCCCGGATCGCTCCTCGCGATCCCCGCCCCGAGGAGGACGGCCCGGGCGACGGTGAAGGCCGCATCGCCGTGCGGTACCTGCGGCGGCAGCGCGAGCCGTGCCTCCGCCGTCGGCACGTGATGTCCCGGGATCACCGCCACCGGCGTGAGCGGCAAGGTGTCGGCCAGGCGGGCGATGCGTCCATTCCACGTAAGGCAAACGCCGCCGGCGAGGCAGGCGGCAAGGTTGTCCGAGTGGCCTTCGAGCGGCCCGCCGCGCGCGAGCAGGTCCTCGTGCGTCAGGTCCTGACCGGTCCACTTCATCGCCGCCACCATCCCGAGCGCGATCGTCGCGGCGCTCGAGCCGAGTCCCCGTGCCCGTGGGATCCGGTCGGTCCACTCGAAGGTCAAGTCTTCGGGCGACGCGACGAGACCGAAGGCCCGAACGCCGATGTGCTCCGGATCGGGCGAGCCGTCCCCTCCCTCCGTGACCTCGACCTCGTTCCAGAGGTCGAGCGCGACCGCGGCGCAGTCGAAGCCGGGCCCGAGGTTGGCCGTCGTCGCGGGCGCGACGGTCTTGACGCCTTCGGCATCACGACATCGCCTCGCACCAGCCTCGACAGCTTCGCTGTCGGCTTTGTGCTCGGCTTCGTCTCTCACAGTCGTTCGACCACGTCGGGGTCCTTCAACCCGTGGCCGGTGAGGACACAGACCACGCGTCCTTCGGGATGCACCTGCGCGACGCCGGCCACGCCGGCCGCGGAGGCGAGTTCGCAGAACACGCCTTCGAGCCGCGCCGTGGCGCGCCACCACTCGTACAACTCGTCGTCGGTCACCGTCACGACCTCCGCCAGCGCCTCTGCCTGTTCGCGATGGACCGGCTCGATGATCCGGATCGCCGACGCAGCCGTGTCTGCCCGGCGCGCTGCCTGCACCGAGAGGATTCGCGGCGTTCCGGCGCCTGCACGGTCGAAGCCCATGGCGAACGCACGGGTGTTTCCGCCGCCCCCGTAGGGAAGCGCGACCACGTCGGGGAGTGTCCCTCCGAGCTGGTCGACGATCTCGACCGCCGCTGAGCTCTGCCCTTCGATCCGGTCGGGGTTGATCGAATTGACGTTCACGAGCCCTTCTTCCTCGGCGAGGCGCCGCGCCTCCCTGTGTGCGTCCTCGAACGTGCCCGAGGGCCTGATCTCCGCGCCCGCGACGATCGCCTGCGCGATCTTCCCGCGGGCGACCGCCCCTTCGGGCAGCAGCACGATCGCGGGAAGCCCTACCCGGGCGGCATACGCAGCGGCCGAAGCGGCTGTATTGCCCGTCGATGCAACGACGATGCCGGGTGCCCCGCGCTCGACTGCACGCGCGACCGCCAACGCCATCCCGCGGTCTTTCATGCTCCCGGTCGGGTTGACGCCCTCCCACTTCAGCCAGACCTCGCACCCGAGCCGTTCGGACAGTCGGGGCGCTCGGAGGAGCGGGGTGTTGCCTTCCCCGAGCGAGACGGTCACGCCCATCCGAGCTCCGCGACCCCTCGGTCGGAGACCACCGGCAACGCCGAGGCGGGTGCCCGGGTGTCCTCCAGTCCGTCGATCTCGTCGAGTGCGGCGCGCAGCTGCCCGGACGGGGCTTCGTGCGTCACGATGTGCAGCGTCGCGCTGCCGTCGCCTTGGCCCTGGACGAGCCGGGCGACGGATACCCCGTGCGCGGCCAGCCGCATCGCGACGAGCGCGAGCACGCCGGGTCGGTCGGTCACCTCGACGCGTACGTAGAACGGGGAGGGCACGTCACCCTCCGGCAGCCGCTCGAGGGTGCGCCAGCACGCGTCGTTCTGGAGGAACCCCGTGCCGGTCGTGCCGACGATCGTGACCATGTCCGCGACCACGGCGGACGCCGTCTCCACGCCGCCTGCGCCGGGTCCTTCGAGGGTGATCTCGCGGATCGCGTCGCCCTGCAGCATCACGGCGTTGAAGGCGCCGTCGACGGCCGCGAGCGGGTGGCTGCGATCCACGAGCGCCGGCCCGACGCGAACGTCCCAGCGCTCCCCGACGAGCGACGCCGCTCCGATCAGCCGCACGACCATGCCCATCTCGGCCGCCGCGGTCACGTCTGCAGGGGACACGCGTTCGAGACCGACGTACGAGACGTCGTCGATCGTGACGCGCGAGCCGAACGCGACGGTCGCCAGGATCGCCATCTTCGCCGCGGCATCCTTGCCGGACACGTCCTCGGTCGGGTCCGGCTCCGCGAAGCCGAGCCGCTGCGCCTCGGCGAGCGCCTCGGCGTAGGACGAGCCGTGCTCCATCTCGGTGAGCACGAAGTTGGTCGTCCCGTTGACGATGCCGAGGACGCGGTGGACGTTCGAGACCACCAGCGCTTCGCGCAGCACCTTGATCACCGGGATCGCGGCGCAGACCGACGCCTCGAAGCGAAGCTGAACCCCGCCTTCGGCCGCGGCCGCAAACAGCTCGGCACCGCGGGCGGCGACGAGTTGTTTGTTCGCCGTCACCACTGGCTTGCCCGCCCGAAGGAGCTCGAGGACGTGACCGGCAGTCGGTTCGAGGCCACCCATCACCTCCGCGACGACCGCGATCTCCGGGTCGTCGCGGATGGCCGCGAAGTCGGTGGTGACCTCCGCATCCGAGCCTCGCTCCTTGGCGGAATCCCGGACGAGCGCGCGGACGACACGCAGTCGATGCCCGGTCGCGCGCTCGATGTCGGCGGCCTGCTGTCGCAGCAGGCGGTCAACGGCGGAGCCGACCGTCCCGTAGCCGAGCAGGGCAACCGGAACGTCGATGGACGTCACACCTCGACGCTACCGCAGCGCCCAGACGCGCGCGGGGCGGATCGCGACTTGCCTCAACCACTCCCCCACCCTGGGCGGGGGCATCGCCCCTCACCCCTACGGCGATCGTGCCACGCAACGTCGCACAGGTCTGTGCCGACTCTGCGCAGATCTAGGCTTCGTCGAGTGATCGTCGCCCACCTGGATCTGGATGCCTTCTTCGCTGCCGTGGAAGAGCTCGAGGATCCAAGCCTGCGCCGCCGGCCGCTCGTCGTCGGCGGCGACCCGAAGGGGCGCGGCGTCGTGGCGACCGCCAACTACGTCGCCCGGACCTTCGGGATCCGGTCGGCGATGAGCTGTGCCGAGGCGTCGCGCCGCTGCCCACACGCCGTGTTCGTCCGGCCCCGCCACTCCCTCTACCGCCAGTACTCGCAAGCGGTCTGGACTGCCGTGCGCGAGGTCGTTCCGACCGTCGAGCAGACCGGGCTCGACGAGGGCTACCTCGACCTCGGCGAGATCGCGCCTGACTTCCTCGCCGCGCGCAAGCTCGCCGAGGCGGTGCAGGCGGCGGTTCGCGGCGCCAGCTCGCTCAGCTGCTCCCTCGGGGTGGCCGGCTCCAAGGTGGTCGCCAAGGTCGCGTCCGACCGACGCAAGCCCGGCGGACTGACCGTCGTACCACCCGGACGCGAGGCGGCGTTCCTCGCCCCTTTCGACGTGCGCCTGCTCCCCGGGGTCGGGCCCCGCTCCGAGAAGCGGCTCCGCGAGGCCGGCATCACCACGATCGGAGCCCTTGCCGAGCTCGGCGATGCCGCGCTGCGCAGGCTGCTCCCCGGCAAGGTCGGCCGCCTCCTCCGCGACCGAGCGCGCGGCATCGACCCGCGCGGACTGGAGACGCAAGTCGAGCGGGTCTCGATCTCCACCGAGGAGACCTTCGAGCGCGACATCGCCGACCGCGACCAGCTCCACGCCGAGCTTCGCCGCATGGCCGAGCGCCTCGGAGACCACCTGACGCGGACGAACCAGGCGGCCCGGACGATCACGACCAAGGTTCGTTACCCGGACTTCTCGATCCGGAGCCGCTCGTCGACCGTCTCCGCCGGTCTTGACGACGGCGCGGCGATCGGCGACATCGCCTGCGCACTGCTCGACCGCGCGCTTGCCGACCGGCCTGCGCCGCTGCGCCTCGTCGGGCTCGGGCTCTCGAACCTGGAGCCGTTCCGCCAGCTCGCGCTGTCCTAGCGCAGCTGCGCGAGCACGTCCGCCAGGTCGGCACCGGCTTCCTCCGGCGGCACCCGCCCGAGCCGCGTCGCAGCGATCTCCGCGTACACCCTTGCCATCGCCTCGAACAGCGCCGGCTCGAGGCCGGCCGCGCGCTGTGCAGCGCTGATTTCGTGCATCTCGCCGACGTAGCGGTCGGCCTTCGCTCCCGCCCGGGCGACCCGTCGTCCGGCGCCGGATGCGAGCTCACCCAGGTCGTCGAGCACGTGGTCGAGCACGCCGTAGTGCTCGGCAGCTCGCAGCGCCTGGACGAGCAGCGCCACCGAGCCCTTGTAGACCGAGGCGGTGCTCATCTTCACCGCCGAGGCAAGACCGACCTCGTCCCCGACCACGACCACCGAGACGCCGTCGAACGGCAACGCGGCCACTTCGGCCGCGTGCGGGCCGGACAGGTAGATGCGCGTCGTGCCACCCTGCACCGGCGGCGGGCCCGAGATCGAGCCGTCCACGTCCGTCGAGATCCGACGCGCCGTCTCGGGCGAGACGGCGTTCAGGTCGGCGAACAACCGAGCGTCCGCCAGCCCGTCCGCAACCGCCTCAGCCTGGTCAGGCGGGACGACCGAGAGCACCACGTCTGCGGCGCGGACGACATCTCCCCAAGACGGGAGCAGCTCGATGCCGGCGTCCCGCGCCAGCCGGGCAGTTCGCCTGCTCCTCCCCGCGACGGTCGCGACCACTCGCGCGCCGCCGCGGAGCAGCGAGCCGCCGAGCGCACTCCCCATCGCTCCGGGACTGACGATCCCGACGGTCGGCACGTCGAGAGTCTACGAACGGGCAACGCGTCTGGCCTCGACTCCGTGATCCGGGGCGGTCGCGCGCACACCGACCCCGAGCTGCTCGAGCTCACGGGGCCGATTTACGACGGGCTGTACGAGCGATACAGAGGTCCGGCCTCACGAAGACGTCGAGGCCCTCGACCTCGAGATCCGCGCCGAGCTCCTCGAGCGCACCCGCCATCAGCCCGAGATGGACGCCGCAGACGATGTCGGGGTTCGCCTCCGCCAGGTCGTGGAACGGGCAACGGTGCATGTGGATCTGCGTACCGTGCGGCTCGGCCTCGAAGCCCTCGTCGTCCAGAAGCCGCGCGACCTCGGCGACTGCCTCGTCTTCTCCCACGCGCTCCAGCGGCGATGGACGCCGGACGAGAAAGCGTCCCCAGGCCCGACCTGCCTCGCGCGCGCGGACCTCGCCGTCAGGCAGCGCTGCGACCGCTCCCGTCAGGATCGTCGCCAGCAGGCGGTGTTCGTCGCGGCCCGACGGCGCAGCGGCGCCCCGCCGTAGCCGGTAGAGCATGCGTGGACGTCCCGGGCGCCCGTTCGCGTCGGGCGCGGCGTCGAGGAGCCCAGCGTTGTCGAGAACGCCGAGGTGCCAGCGGACGGTGTTCGCGTGGAGCCCGAGTCGGTGAGCGAGCTCGCGCACGTCGAGACCGTCGCGCGCGCTTCTGAGCTCGTCGACGATCAACGCGCGATGGTCGTCGGCGAGGGCGCGTCGGACGGCGGCTGACTCGCTCATTTCATGAAGGTTATCGGGGAAAATCGCGGGAAGATCCGTGAATTCGCTGATTTTCGCGCACCGAGTTTCTCCTAGATTCGTCGTACATTCGAAACGATCAGGAGGACCTCCGGTGGCATACCACGCATCCAGCCAGCTTCCCGCGTACAAGGGAACCGGCGACCGCGACCGCGGAGCGTTGATCAAGGTGGTCGCGCTCATGCTCGGGATCGCCGTTCCCATCCTGCTGACAATTGCCCTTTGGGCCGCGGTCTCGGCGCAGAAGGCACGGGACGACGCCCAGCAGGCTTCCTCGGCGGCACCCGCGGCGACCGCCCCGGCCCCATCGATGCCGGGCATGACCCAAGAGGCGACCGCCGGAGCCGTCGCGACGCCGAGCTACGCAGGACTCGCGCCTGACAACGCAGACGCACTCGCGGCTGCGCATAAGCCCTACCCCGCCGCGCTCGAGGCTGCCCCGGCCGGTCCGGTCGCCGTCGTCCACCTCACGCTCAAGGACGTCGTCCACCAGATCGCACCGGGCATCAAGTACAACGCCTGGGCGTTCTCGGGCGGCGCCCCCGGCCCGGTGATCCACGTCCGCCAAGGGCAGACAGTGAAGATGACGCTGACGAACGGCGGCGCGATCCCCCACTCGATCGACTTCCACGCCGCCCGGATCGCACCCAACGTCGCCTTCAAGGACGTCGATCCCGGCAAGTCGTTCACCTTCAGCTTCGTCGCCAACGACCCGGGTGTGTTCATGTACCACTGCGGCACCAAGCCCGTCCTGATGCACATCGCGAACGGGATGTACGGCGCGATCGTCGTCGACCCGGCCACACCGCTCCCGCATGCAGACCGCCAGTACGTTCTCGTCTCCAGCGAGTGGTATCTGAACGGGCCCGGTCTGAAGACGCCGGCCTCGTTCGATATGGCGAAGGCCCACACGATGGCGCCCGACTGGGTGACCTGGAACGGCTACGGCGGCCAGTACGTCAAGCACCCGCTCTCGGCGAACCCCGGCGAGACCGTGCGCTTCTGGGTCGTCGCGGCCGGTCCCAGCTTCGACACCGACTTCCACGTCGTCGGCACGCTGCTCGACCGGGCGTGGATCGACGGCGACATGACGCAGCACCTGCTGAACGTCCAGACGGCGACCGTGCCCGCGGGCGGCGGCAGCGTCTTCGACGTCAAGATCGACAAGCCCGGGCTCTATCCCTTCGTCTCGCACTCGTTCGCGAGCGTGGACATGGGCCAGGTCGGCCTGCTCAAGGTCGGCCACGTCGCGGGGACAATGAGCCACTAACCAGGGCGGAGCTACAGTGCGGCCGTGAATGCACGGCCGCACTGGCTTCTCGCGGCAGCCGGCTTCGCAATGCTCTCGCTGGTCGGAAGCGGCTCTGGATCCAGCTGCTGAGCCATCTCCGCCGCGCGCTCCCGACGAAGGTCAGGCCGGCGTTCCGGCCGGGTCTGCTCGCGGTCCGGGTCGTCCTCAGGCCCGGCTACGGCGCGCGCGCCCAGGCGCGGTTCTCATCCGACGTACCGGGAGTCGGCGAGCCTGTCGCCGGACGGAACTGCGAGCGAACCGCCTACTACATGCGCGTCACGCTGGCGCCCGGGGACGCAACCCTCCTCGCGCCGATCAAACCGGCGACCCCGGTGTGCGAGCACGGCACACTGAGCTTCTCGGCGCTAGGACCCGCCCGCGCGTAGCGCTGCAGCCGCCGCCAGGATCGAGTCGACGATCGGCGCATAGCCGGTACAGCGGCACAGATGGCCGGCGAGCTCCGCGCGCACCTCCTCTTCCGTCGGCTCGGGGTTCTGCTCCAGGAGGAACGCCGCGGTCATCAGGATGCCCGGCGTGCAGAAACCGCACTGGAGGCCGAAGTGCTCGTGGAACGCCTGCTGGAGCGGGTGCAGCGTCGCGCCGTCGGCGAGCGACTCGACCGTGGCGACCTCGCCGCCTTCGACCTGCGCAGCCAGCGTCAGACAGGAGCGGGCCGGTCGTCCGTCGATCAAGACGGTGCAGGCCCCGCAGACGCCGTGCTCGCAGCCGACATGTGTGCCGTACAGGGCGAGCTCGTGGCGGATGAAGTCCGACAGCAGGAGCCGCGGCTCGACGCGGCGCTCGTAGCGCGTGCCGTTGACCGTGAGCGCGACCTCGATCACGCGGTCAGCGCCTTTTCGATCAGCGTCTGCGCGACCTCGCGCTTGTAGCCGGCCTGCGCGAACAGGTCGCCGACCGGCTCGAGCTGGTTGCCGTCCCAAAGGACGGGCGTCGGGGCAACGCCCCCGACCGCGACCCGATCGCCGGCGACGGCGACGCACACGACGGCGAAGTCGCCGTGGCGGTGGGCGTGCTCCTCGAACCCTGTCCGTCCCGAGGGCGCCGGGAACCGGGTCTCGAGCAGGAGCTCGCCGGGCTCGAGCGCGGTCGTGAACACCGACACGAAGAACTCCTCGGCGGGGATCGTCCGGCGACTCGTCACCATCTCCGCCCCGAGCGCAACCGCACAGACCGGCAGCTCGGCGGTCGGGTCGGCGTGGACGAGCGAGCCGCCGACGGTGCCGCGGCAGCGCGTCGCGGTGTGGCCGACGAAGGCGAGGGCTTCCCGGAGCAGCGGGAAGACATCACTCGAGTGCTCCAGGTCCCACTGGCGCGTCATCGCGCCGACCACCAGCGCGCCGTCCTCGACGCGGATCCCCACCAGCTCCTCGATCGCGCCGAGGTCGACGAGCGCCGACGGCCGCGCGAGCCGGAAGTTCAGCAGCGGGACGAGGCTCTGGCCGCCGGCGAGCGGCTTTGCGTCCTCGTCCTCCGCCAACAGCGCCAGCGCCTCGTCGAGCGACGCCGGGCGGTGGTACGCAAACGGCGCGGGTTTCACGGCCGGGCCAGCTCCCAGAGTCGGGCCGGTGTCAGGGGCAGGTGTGACGGCTTCAGGCCGAGCGGCCGCAGCGCGTCGGCGACCGCGTTCGCGACTGCGGCGGGCGCGGTCTCGGCACTGGATTCCCCGCAGCCCTTGGCCCCGACGGGCGTGAACGGTGACGGCGTCTCGACGTGGGCGGTGGCGATGCGCGGAGCCTCCGCGGCGGTCAGGCAGCGGTAGTCGGCAAAGGTGCCGGTCAGGAACTGGCCGTCCTCGTCCCAGCGGAACTCCTCCAAGAGCGCACCGCCCAGGCCGTGTAGGGCGGCCCCGTAGGTCTGCCCCTCGACCAGCTTCGGGTTGATGATCGTGCCGGCGTCATGGGCGGACGCGTACTTGAGGATGGTCACGCCCCAGGTGACCGGATCGACCTCGACTGCGACGATCTCGGCGACGAACCCGTAGGCGTGCGACGAGTTGATCCGATCGTCGTCGGTCGGCGGCGCCGACGACGGCACGTGGAAGACCTCCGACGACTGGATCCCGGCCGACATCCCCTCCGGCAGGCCGTGCGGGTCCCAGTGGGCGACGCCGGCGATTCGGCGGAGCGAGACCGAGCGGTCCGGGCTTCCCTTTACGCGGACCTCGCCGTCGGCGAGCTCGAGGTCGTCGGCGGAGGCCTCGAGCAGCGTGGCACCGATCTCCATGATCTGGCTCCGCACGACGCCGGCCGCCTTCCGCGCCGCCCCGGCAGCGATCCCGGAGAAGCGGCTCGAGTAGCTCCCGGAGGAGACCGACCAGACCGAGACGTGGCTATCGAACTCGTCGACGGTGGCGATGTCGTCCGGGGAGAGCCCGAGCTCGTCGGCGACCACCTGGGCGACGGCGGTCTGGTGCCCCTGCCCCTGCGGCGTGGTCGCCATCGTCACCACGACCTTGCCGCGCGGGTCGACGCGGATCTGGGCCCAGTCGGCCGCGCCCGACTTCGGGTTGTACCCCGGTGCCTGCCGCACCTCGGGCGGCAGCGCAACGGTGATGTAGCCCATGTTCGAGATCGAGGGATCGACGGCGAGACCGATTCCGATCCCGACCAGCCGCCCCTCGGCGCGCGCCCCCTCCTGCAGCGCCCGCAGCTCGTCGTAGCCGGCGGTCGCCAGAGCAAGGTCGAGCACGCGCGGGTAGTCGCCGCTGTCGTAGAGACCGCCGGTCGGCGTCTCGTACGGGAACGCGTCCGGCTGGATCAGGTTGCGGCGGCGGATCTCGGCCGGGTCGAGGCCGAGCTGCTCAGCAGCCTCGTCCAGCGTCCGCTCCGTCTCGAGGTAGACCTGCTGGCAGCCGTAGCCGCGGTTCGGCCCGGTCGGCACCTTGTTCGAGACGACGTCGACGAGGTGGAGCTCGACGTCCCGCACCCGGTACGGGCCGACGTAGTTGCCGAGCGGCCGGTAGGTCGTCGCCGGCTCCGGCGCGCGGACGTAGGCGCCGAGGTTGTCGACGACGTGCGCGCGCAGGCCGATGATCTCGCCGTCATTCGTCAGCGCGAGCTCGCGCGTGCCGACGCGGTCGGGCTGGTGGCTGGAGCCGATCAGGTGCTCCGCCCGGTCCTCGATCCACTTCACCGGACGGCCGGTCCGCATCGCCAGGAGCCCGACGACGGTCATGTACGGGAAGAGCGACGACTTGATCCCGAAGCTGCCGCCGATGTCGCGCGGGACGATCACCCGCAGCCTCGCCTCCGGCATCCGCAGCGACCGGGCGAGCACCGGCAGCAGGGTCATCGGGCCCATGAAGTTGGCCCACATCGTCAGCACACCGGAGGCGGGCTCGTAGTCGGCGACGACGCCGTAGGTCTCGATCGGGGTCGAGCTGTAGCGCTCCCAGCGAAGCGTCTCGGTGACGACCAGGTCAGCGCGGGCGAACGCGCCGTCCGGATCGCCGTACCGGAGCGTGCGGTCGACGACGACGTTCGAGCCGACCTGCTGGTGCAGCACCGGCTTGCCCGGGTCGAGCGCGTCCTCGACGGTCACGACGGCGTCGAGCGGGTCGTAGTCGGCGACGACGAGCTCGGCCGCGTCCTCGGCCAGATAGCGCGACTCGGCCGCGATCGCGGTGATCGGCTCGCCGGCGTACCGGGCCCGGTCGACCGCCATCGCGTAGTAGGCGAGCCGGTGCGTGATTCCGGCCGCGAACGGATCGGTCAGGCCGGGCAGCTCCGCGCCGGAGACCGCGGCGACGACTCCGGGAGCCGCCAGCGCGCAGGCGAGGTCGACGGATCGGATCTCGGCGTGCGCCCAGGGGGAGCGGGCGAAGGCGACATGGAGCGGGTTCGCGACCTGGACGTCGTCGACGAACTGCCCGCGACCCGTGAGGAGCGGCAGGTCTTCTCGGCGCGGCAAGGGCTGTCCGATCCAGGTCACCGCTCGATTCTCACACGCCCCAGCCGCCGCCTCCCGGCGTCTCGACCGTGACGACGTCGCCGGCCGCGAGCTCGCACGTCGTCTTCGGTGGAAGCTCGTGGCCGTTGAGCAGGTTCCGGCCCGGCCGACCCGGATTGCCGCCATTCAGGCCGAGCGGCGAGTGGCGGCGCCGATCGGTCAGCAGCGAGAGCGTGGCGGACTCGAGCACCCGCAGCGAGCGGACGAGGCCGTCGCCGCCGCGGCGGCGCCCGCTGCCGCCCGAGCGGTCGAGCAGCTCGTAGCGCTCCACCCGCAATGGGAGCTCGAGCTCGAGCGCCTCGATCGGCGTGTTCAGCGTGTTCGACATCCCGACGTGGACACCGGACGGGCCGTCGCCGCGGCTCGACGCGCCCTGGCCGCCGCCGAGCGTCTCGTAGTACGTCCAGTCCGAAGTCCCGATTACGACGTTGTTCATCGTCCCCTGGCCCTGCGCGGGCATGTCGGCGGCCTGCGCCAGTGCGAGCAGGACCGTGTCGGCGATCCGCTGGCTCGTCTCGACGTTGCCGGCGACGACAGCCGAGGGCGAGCGTGCATCGACCAGGCACCCCTCCGGTGTGCGGATCGAGACGGTCGCGTAGAGGCCGGCGTTCACCGGGACGTCGGCGCCGAGCGCGACCTTGACCGCGAACGTGCACGCGGCGCGGGTGACCGCCAGCGGCGCGTTCACGTTGCCGGCGGCAGCGGGCGCCGTCCCGGCGAAGTTGATCTCGATTGCGTCGCCGGCGATGGTCACCGCGACCCTGATCGGCAGATCCTCGTCGGTCACGCCGTCCCCCTCCACCTCCCCCTCGGCGTCGTAGCGACCGTCGGGCAGCCGCCGGATCGCCTCGCGGGCACGGCGCTCGGCGTAGGCGATCACCTCGTCGAAGGCGGCGAGGACTGCGTCGCGACCGCGCCGCTGGACCAGCTCGCTCAAGCGCTGCCCGGCAAGGCGATTGGCGGCCACCTGCGCTTGCAGATCGGCTCGGCGGATCTCCGGCGTCCGGACGTTACTGAGAATCACTATCACTATCGATTCGTCGAGCCGGACGGGCGGGATGATCAACCCCTCCTGCCAGATCGAGGTCGAACCGGCGGGCATGGAGCCGGGGACGATGCCGCCCACGTCCGAGTGGTGCGCCCGTGTACAGGCATACGCGACGATCTCCCCGTCCAGGTCGAGCGGCGAAACGAGCGTGATGTCGGGCAGGTGTGAGCCACCCGCGAACGGGTCGTTGAGGACGAAGACGTCGCCGGGCCGCGGTTCACGGTCGATCACGGCGGCGACCGACTCTGGCATCGCTCCGAGGTGGACGGGGATGTGCTCCGCCTGCGCGACCATGCGGCCGCCGGCGTCGAACAGGGCGGCCGAGCAGTCCCGCCGCTCCTTGATGTTCGGTGACGATGCGCTGCGGACGAGCGCAGTCCCCATCTCCTCCGCGATTCCGGACAGGGCGGCGCTCATCACCGACAGGGTTACCCCGTCCACGTGCGCTCCAGGACGAGCGTGCCGGCCGCATCGGGCTCCCCGGCCCAGCGCGGTCGGACGAGACAAGTAGCGCCCGGCAGCTCGACGATCGCGGGGCCGACGACCGGGGAGCCGGGGCCGTGGACCGGGACATTGAGCCACCCGCCGTCCAGGAAGGCGCGTCGCGTGCCGACCTCGCTCGACGCCACAGCGCCACGGAGGGCCGGACGAGGGCGTGGCAAGGTCGCGACGAGGCGCCGGCTGACGAGTTCGACCTCGGCGTCGAGCCGGAACCCGTAGCGCTGCTCGTGCGCGACCGGGAAGCCGGTCTTCCAGTCCTCCGCTTCGACGGTGAGCTCGTGCGCCTGCCCGCGGTAGCGGGCGTCGACCAGCAGCCGGCGGTTCGCTCCGGGGAGGTCCTCGTCAGCGCGGGCCTCGAGTTCCTCGAACGGGAACGAGGCGGGAGCGACGTAGTCGCGGCGCAGATCGGCGGCTGCGAGGCCGAGCGCGCTCAGGACGCCGGAGGCGAGCGGGACGAGGATGCGCTCCATCCCGAGCTCCTCCGCGAGCGCGCAGGCGTGCTGAGGCCCAGCCCCGCCAAAGGCGACGAGGGCCAGGCCTCGCGGGTCGACACCGCGCTCGACGGTGACGACGCGAAGCGCCCGCGCCATGTCCGCTTCGACCACCCGGACGACTCCGAGGGCGACGGCGACGGCTCGTTCGGCCTCGTCCCCGTCTCTGAGACCGAGGTTGGAACGTTTGTGAAGCGACTCGTCCACAGGAACACCCGCCAGCGCCCGCTCGGCCAGGCTCCGATCCAGCGTGACCTCCCCGCCGAGGACGGCGCCATCGGCCAGGTAGCCGAGGACGAGGTTCGCGTCGGTCACGGTCGGCTCCGTACCGCCGTGGCCGTAGCAGGCGGGCCCCGGCCGGGCGCCTGCGGAGCGCGGCCCGACCCGGAGCGCGCCGCCCTCATCGAGCCAGGCGATCGACCCGCCGCCGGCGCCGATCGTGTGCACGTCCACCATCGGGAACCGAATCGGCACCCCGGCAACCACGGACTCGGCGGTCACCTGCGCCTCGCCGCCCAGGACGGCGGCGACGTCCGTGCTCGTTCCGCCCATGTCGAAGCTGATCACGTCCTCGAAGCCGCCCGCAACCGCGACGAACGCGGCTCCGACTACGCCCGCAGCAGGCCCGGACAGGACGCACGACGCCGGACGAGCCACCGCCGTTGCAACGTCGACGACCCCGCCGGAGGACTGCATGACGAGCGGCTTCGGGTCGATCCGCTCCAGGTACGCTGCGAGCAGCGGAGCCAGGTAGGCGTTCGCGACCGTGGTCGAAGTGCGCTCGTACTCCCGGAACTCGGGCAGGAGCTCGCATGAAAGCGAGACACGCAGGTCCGGGAGCGCCGCCCGGATCGCCTCGCCGACGAGCCGTTCGTGCTCCGGGTGGAGAAACGAGAACAGGAGGCAGACCGCGACCGCCTCGACCTCGGAAGCGCCGACCGCCGCGATCGTCTCCCGGAGCGACTCTTCGTCGAGCGGGACGAGCATGCCCTCCGGCCCCATGCGCTCCCTCACCGTGAAGCGGAGGTCTCGTGGCACGAGCGGTGCCGGCCGGTGGACTGTGAGGTCGTAGAGCGAGGCGCGGCTCTGGCGGCCGATCTCGAGGACATCCTTGAACCCCTCGGTCGTGACCAGCGCGGTGCGGGCCCCACGCCGCTCGAGGAGCGCGTTCGTGGCCACCGTCGTCCCGTGCGCGAGCACGCCGACAACGTCGGCCTCGACCCCGGCTGCCGCGAGCGCCGCGGTCACGCCCCGCGCCTCGTCGCCGGCCACCGACGGCACCTTCGCCGTCACCAGCGCTCCGTCCACGATCGCGACCAGGTCGGTGAAGGTGCCGCCGACGTCTACCCCGACGCTGATACCTCCCATCACGCAATCTTCCCGAGGATAGGCTTCGTCCGCCATGGCGACGACGAAGATGCCCTCGAGCCTCGAGATCGCGCAGCAGGCAACGCTGCGGCCGATTACGGAGATCGCGGAGGAGATCGGACTCGAGGACGACGAGGTCGAGCTGTACGGCCGCTACAAGGCGAAGGTCGACCTCTCCGTCCTCGACCGGCTCAGCGGCCAGCCCGACGCGAAGCTGATCGGCGTCACCGCGATCACGCCGACGAAGGCCGGCGAGGGGAAGACCACCACCTCGGTCAGCCTCACGCAGGGGCTCGGCAAGATCGGCAAGTGCCCGGTGCTCTGCCTTCGCGAGGCGTCGCTCGGGCCGGTCTTCGGGATCAAGGGCGGCGCGGCCGGCGGCGGGTACGCGCAGGTCGTCCCGATGGAGGATCTCAACCTCCACTTCACGGGCGACATCCATGCGATCGGCACCGCCAACAACCTGCTCTCGGCGATGCTCGAGGCGCACATCCTCCACGGCAACGAGCTCGGGATCGACCCGCTAACGGTCAGCTGGCGCCGTTGCGTCGACATGAACGACCGCGCGCTACGTCAGGTCGTGCTCGGTCTCGGCGGGCGCGCGAACGGCTACGTGCGCGAGACCGGCTTCGACATCACCGCCGCCTCGGA
Organism: Actinomycetota bacterium; assembly: GCA_046723985.1. Classification (GTDB taxonomy): domain Bacteria; phylum Actinomycetota; class Thermoleophilia; order Gaiellales; family Gaiellaceae; genus DATBLE01. The sequence continues at coordinate 15,746 of JBKOVQ010000055.1, forward strand.
AGCGATGGCGATCACCGCCGTCGCCCGCGACCTGTTCGACCTGCGCCAGCGGCTCGGCGCGATCACCGTCGCCTATACCTGGTACGGCGAGCCGGTCACCGCGGAGCAGCTTCGCGCCGCGGGCGCGATGACCGTCCTGCTCAAGGACGCGATCAAGCCGAACCTGGTCCAGACGCTCGAAGGCCAGCCTGCGTTCATTCATTGCGGGCCGTTCGCGAACATCGCGCACGGGAACTCGTCGCTGATCGCCGATCTCGTCGGGCTGAAGCTCGGCGACTACGTCGTCACCGAGTCGGGCTTCGGCGCCGACATGGGCATGGAGAAGTTCCTGGACATCGTCTGCCGCGTCGGGAACATCTCGCCGAGCGCGATCGTCCTCGTCGCGACCGTGCGCGCGCTGAAGCACCACGCCGACGATCCAGACGGCGGGGTCGGCGCAGTCGAGCGCGGCTCCGCCAACCTCGCCCGCCATCTCGGGATCGTCAAGGAGTTCGGGCTCAAGGCCGTAGTCGCCGTCAACCGGTTCCCCACCGACACCGACGACGAGATCGCGACGGTTCGCCGGCTCGCGCTCGAGCTCGGCGCGCACGCTTCGGCCGTCAACACCGCTTTCGTAGACGGCGGCGACGGCGCGCGCGAGCTGGCCGAGGCGGTCGTCGACGCGGCCGAGCAGCCGAACGCCTTCGAGCCCGTCTACCCGCTCGACGCGCCAATCACGGCCAAGATCAAGGCGATCGCGAAGCGCGTCTACGGCGCCCACGGCATCTTCCTCCTGCCGGCGGCCGAGAACGACATAAAGCGCTTCACCGAGCAGGGGCTCGACACCGTGCCGATCTGCATGGCGAAGACGCACCTCTCGCTCTCGCACGACCCGACGCTCGCCGGCGCGCCGACCGGCTTCACCGTGCCGGTCCGGGCGGTACGGGCGTACACGGGCGCGGGCTGGCTCGTCGCCCTCTGCGGCGACATGCAGACGATGCCCGGCCTCTCGGCGTCGCCGGCCGCGTTCAACGTCGACATCGACGAGAACGGCCGGACCGTTGGCCTCTTCTGACGCGCCGCTCGCCGCCGGACCCGCGATCGTCCGAACGGTCGAGCTGGCCGCGGGCCTGGCGTTGCTGACTGCACGGGTCGCCGCGCGCGACGATCTGGTCGAGCGGGCGGAGGAGCTCAAGGCGGAGCTGGCGCCGCTCGCGGACGCCGACGCGGCCGCCTACCGCGAGTTCCTGGCCACCGGCTCGGACGAGGCCCGGGCCCGGACGATCGAGCTCCCACTGCGCATGGCCGAGCTCGCCGCGGACACGGCCGAGCTCGCCGCCGAGGCCGCGCTCGCAACCAAAAGAGCCGCCCGCGGCGATGCGCAGGCCGGCGTGCTGCTCGCCGAGGCAGCGGCCCGCGCCGCCGCCATGCTCGTCCATCTCAACGGCGGCGGCGGCGCGGCCGCGACGGCTACCGGTCGGGCTGCCCGCGCAGCCGCTCGGCTGTGACGCCGAGGTCGCGCAGGACCTCGCCCCCGACGCCGCGCGAATCGGAGACGAGCGCGAGCAGGATGTCGTCCGGGCCAAACTTCTCCCGGCCGGCATCGACCGCGTCGTTGAGGGCCGCCTCGAGGACACGCTTTGCCCGCGGTGTGAACGGGCGCGGCAGGCCGGCAACCCACTCCTCCTCGCCTTCGCCGACGCGCTCGACCACCTGAGCGCGGGCAGCGTCGTAGGAGACGCCCTCGATCCCACGCTTCGCGAGCGCCAGCATCAGGTGCTCGGTGCCGAGGTAGGGGTGCTTCAGCGAATTCGCCTCATGCTGGGCCTCGACCATCACGTCACGGGCCCCGTCGTCGAAACGGGCCATGAAGTAGCGACGGTTGCGACCGCGCTGGCGGCCGTGCTTCCAGCGCCGTCCTGCCCACGGGGGGCCGCCGGGAGGCCCGGCAGGACCTTCCACGATCTGGTGCACGCGCTGGTGGGAGAGCTCGAGGGCGTCGGCGATCTCGCGCAGCGAGCCGCCGGCGGCATGGAGCTTCTTGATCGCGTGGTGGTAGTCCACACGAACGTGCGCGGTCTGGCTCTCGAGGTCGACGAGACGCTGCCGTGCCTCCTTCGCCTCGGCCAGGACCTGTTCGTCTAGTGTCATAGACGTCTACTGTACTAGACGATCGTCTAGGTGTCTAGACAATGAGCAGGATCACCCCGGCGACGACGACCACCGCACCGGTCGCGCGCCAACCTGAGACCCGCTCCTTCAGCATCACCGCCGCGAGCACCATGACGAACAGCACGCTCGTCTCCCGAACGGCCGCAACCGGCGCAGCGGGGGCGAGCCGCAGCGCGTAGAGCGCCAGGCCGTACGGCGCGAGCGTCAGCGGTGCGATCAGGAGCGTCTCCCGCCGGAAGCCGGCCCGCAGCGTGGGCACGCCCCGCCGAACCGCGACCACGGCCGCGGTCACGAGCGCGGGCCCGACCATCACCGCTTCCAGGTAGGCGAGCGGGTCGGCGAGGGTGACGCCGGTGTTGTCGACGAGCGTGTAACCGGCGATCGTGGCGGCGATCGACAGCCCGAAGAAGGTCCCCGCCCGGTCCGGCCGCCGGCCACGCACCAGCAGGATCCCGGCGCCGACGGCACAGACACCGAGCACCTGCTCCAACGAGGTCGCCGCGCCCAGCCCGACCACGGCGACGACCAGGACGAGCACCGGGGCCAGTCCACGGGCGATCGGATAGAAGACCGAGAGCGGCGCGCGTGCGTACGCGGCACTGAGAAGCAGGACGTACGCGAGCTCGAACCCGGCGCTCGCGGCGACGTACTTCCAGGCGCCCGCCTCGATCCGCCAGGTCGCCGCAGCGACAGGTGCCCAGATCGCGACCGCCATGCAGAATGCCGCCGCCGTCGCCGCCTGCGGATCGCGTGTCCTGGCGAGGAGGACGTTCCAGAGCGCGTGCAATACGGCTGCCCCGAGGGCGAGCGCGAATGCGTCCGCCGGCACCTAGCGCGTTCCGATCCGGAGGCCGAGCAGGCGGGGCAGAGACGCGACACCCCGGGCGAAGAATGACGGTCGGCGCCCGGCCTCGTCGGCAGCCTCGACGGAGAGGATCGCCCGGCGCACGAGCGCCCCGCCCAGGTGGCGAACCGGTTCGGGCGGCAGGCGTGGCGGCATTCGCCCCGCGAGCGGCAGGCGCGACTCGTCGTCGGAGCCGAGGACGAGCGACGCGAGGATCTGCCCGCCGAGCCAGCTCGGTCCCACGCCGTTCCCCGAGTAGCCCGCGCCGTAGTGGATGCGCGTGCCCGGCACCGTCGCCAAGAACGGAAGCTGGTCGCCGGAGACGTCGACCGGCCCGCCCCACGCTCGCTCGACGCGGGCCGCGGCGAGCCCGGGCAGCAGCCTGCGCAACCCCTGCTCGGCCCGCGAGACCGTCGCAGCGTCGTCGAAGAACCGTGCGTCGATCCTGCCGCTGCGCCCGATCGGCCCGGGGGCGGAGCCCATCAGCACCCGCCCGTCGGCGGTCGTCCGGAAGTAGTGGAGGACATCCGTCCGTCGGCGATCGCCTCGCCCCCGATCCAGCCGATCTCGGCCAGGAGCTCGGGCACGGGCTCGGTGAGAACGACGTAGCTCCCGAACGGCAGTGATCGGCTCGTGGGACGCCAGCCGCTCATCCAGGCGTTCGTGGCCACGACGATGTCCCCGGCGCGAAGTCGCCCGCCCGCGGTCGCGACCTCGCCGGGGCGGAACGAGGTCACGCGCGAGCGCTCGTGCAGGACGACGCCGGTCAGGAGCGCCGCCCGACGAGGTGCCCTGACGAGCCGCGCCGGCTGCACGGTGGCGGCGTCGGGGAAGCGCACGCCCTTTCGAAAGACGGGCGAGATCGCTGGCTCGACCGGAACCGCGCGCTCATGCACGCCCGGCTCGGCCGCGACGAGGATCGCCTCGTCCACGGCAGCGTCCTGTGTCGGCGTGGTCGAGACCTCCAGCATCCCGTCCCGCCGGAGCCAGACGTCCTCGCCCAGGTCGGCAACGGCCGTGAGGGCGCCCTCGGACGCACTCGCGAGCGCGAGCGCTGCTTCGTTGCCGAGACGCGAGCGGAGGCGCGGCAGTGCGCACCAGTAGGTCTCGAGGAAGCCGCCGCCGTCTCCGGGTCGGGTGAGGCTTCGTCCAGCCACCACGGCACACGGCTGAGCATGCGCGTAGCATCGCGGAGCGATGGCGCGGGCGTTCTGGAAGCCGATGACGAACATGGGTGCGTTCCGCGACCGGGGGATCACGATCGTCCGCGGAGAGGCCTCGACGGTCTGGGACGACTCCGGGAACGCGCTGATCGACGTTCCGGCGCGCTCTGGTACTGCAACGTCGGCTACGGGCGGGCGGAGCTGGCCGAAGCGGCGGCGGCACAGATGCGGAGCTCTCCTCCTACAAGACGTACGACGGGTTTACGTCGCCGCGGAGCGAGGAGCTGTCGGCGCGGGTTGCCTCGATCATCCCGCTCGAGTACGCAAAGGTGTTCTTCACCTCCGGCGGCGGGGAGTCGATCGACACCGCTGCGAAGCTCGCCCGCGCCTACTGGGCCGCCGTCGGCCGGCCGGACAAGCACGTTGTCGTCTCCCGGCAGTTCGCCGACCACGGCTCGAACGCCTACGGCACGTCGCTGGGCGGGATGGCGGCGCTGACCGACGTGTACGGGCGCCTCATACCCGAGGTCGAGCAGGTGCCCAGGGACGAATCCGAGGCGCTCGCCGAGACGATCGACCGCGTGGGCGCCGACCGCGTGGCGGCGTTCTTCGCCGAGCCGGTCATCGGCGCCGGCGGCGTGCTGATCCCGCCCGACGGATACCTCGACCGCGTCCAGGAGATCTGCCGCGAACGCGAGGTGCTGCTCGTGCTCGACGAGGTGATCACCCGCTTCGGCCGCACGGGCGAGTGGTTCGCGACCGGCCGCTACGGGCTTTCACCGGACCTGATCACCGTCGCGAAGGGGATCACCTCCGGCTACATCCGCTGGGCGGTGTGATCGCCTCACAACGGGTCTCCGAGCCGTTCTGGAGGGCGGGGACGCAGAACATGTGCCGCCACGGATTCACCTACGCCGGCCATGCCACCGCCTGTGCCGTCGGACTGGCCAATATCGGCGTGATCGAGCGCGAGGGGCTCGTCCAGCGGGTACGCGACCTCGAACCGGTTCTGGCCGACGCCCTCGCCCCGCTCGCCGACCACCCGGCGGCCGCCAGCATGGCAAAGAACGGGCCGCGCTCGATCTCCAGCGAGAGATCGTCCACGGCGACGACCTCGTCGAACCGCTTCGTCACGTTCTCGATCCGGACGTCGGCAAGAGCGGGCTGGCGCTCGGCCACGGCCGCTAGTCGAGCTTCGCCATCACGTGCTTGATCTGCGTGTAGTCCTCCAGCGAGTAGACGGAAAG
>JBKOVQ010000005.1:0-8289 GCA_046723985.1 Actinomycetota bacterium
GTCCTGACACCGAACGGCGACGGCGTCGACGACACCCTCGGGATCTCCTTCACGCTCGCGGCCGACGCGAACGTCACCATCCAGATCGAGCAGGCGGGCGCGGTGATCGCCTCGGTGTTCGGCGGCCTGCTACCGGTCGGACCGTCGCAGATCGTCTGGGACGGCACGACGTCGGCCGGGTCGGCTCTGCCGGGAACGTACGACGCCGTCGTCCTCGTCGACGGTCTCTTCGGGCTCACGCGCCACGCGGCGACGTTCACCGTGGCGAGCTGACCCGCGCATAGACTTCCGGGGATGCAACCGCTCGGTCGCCGGCGCCGTCAGACCGTGCAGTTGCGGCCGGCGAGGCCGCTCCACTACGAGAAGCTGAGCGACCCGATCTTGGTGACGAGAGCGCAGGACGGCGACGACGCGGCGCTGGCCGCTCTTTGCGAGCGCCACGCTCCTCGCGTCGAGCGCCTTGCCCACCATCTCCTGGCCGATCCCGAGGACGCCCGCGACGCCGCGCAGGAGTCGCTCGCGAAGCTCTGCGTCCGGTTGCGTCAGTTCCGCGGCGAGTCGCAGTTCGCGACCTGGCTCCACCGGCTCGTGGTGAACACGTGCCGCGACGTGGCCGCTCGGCAGCGGTCACGACGGTGGGAGCCGCTCGTCGAGGACAGGCGCGTCGACGGCGAGAACGCCGATCCGGCCCGTGCCGTGGCTCTCGCCGAGCTTCGGGCCGAGCTCGCAGGACAGCTGGCGTCGATCTCGCCCGAGCAGGCGCGTGTGGTCGTCCTCAAGGACGCGCTCGACTGGTCCTTCGAGGAAATCTCGTCCCGGTCGGGCATGCCGGTCGGGACCGCAAAGTGCTACGCACACCGCGGTCGGACATCGCTGCGCCGGCGGCTCGCGCAGGCATGACGCTCTCGGCACCCTTCGGCCGGGACGTGATCGAGACGATCATCCCGCACCGCGATCCGTTCCTCTTCCTCGACGAGGTGCTCGAGCTCGAGCCCGGCGTCCGGGTGGTGGCGCGGAAGCAGGTCCGAGGCGACGAGTGGTTCTTCCCCGGCCACTTTCCCGGGCGGCCGATCATGCCGGGTGTGGTCATGGTCGAGGCCCTCGCCCAGGCGGGCGCGGTGGCGGCGCTCTCGCTCGAGGAGAACCGCGGCAAGCTCGCACTCTTCGCCGGCATCGACGACGTTCGCTTCAAGCGGGTGGTCGAGCCGGGCGACGAGCTCACCCTCGCCTGCGAGCTCGAGGCGGTGCGAGGCCCGATCGGACGTGGCAAGGCGATCGCCAAGGTCGGCGACGAGCTGGCCGTGCGGGGCACGCTGACCTTCGCGACGGCGACATGATCGGCTCGGCGAACGGCGGCCCGGTCTCGATCACCGGCCTCGGCACGCACGTGCCCGAGCGGGTGGTCACGAACGAGGACCTCGCCAAGCTCGTCGACACGTCGGACGAGTGGATCGCCACCCGCACCGGGATCCGGGAGCGCCGGTTCGCGGCCGACGACGAGGCGCTTTCCGACATCTCCCTTCCCGCCGCGCGTGCGGCGCTGGAGCGGGCGGGGATCGCGGCGGTCGACATCGATCTCCTGATCGTCGCGACGGTCACCGCCGACATGCAGTTCCCCTCGACTGCGGCGATTCTTGCCGATCAGCTCGGCGCGGAGAATGCTGCGGCCTACGACCTTGCTGCGGGCTGCACCGGCTTCATGTACGGGATCGCCCAGGCGTACGGGATGGTCGAGAGCGGCCTCAGCCGGCGGTCGCTCGTCATCGGAGCCGATGTCCTCTCGAAGCTGATGGACTTCTCCGACCGCTCCACCTGCGTCCTTTTCGGAGACGGCGCCGGTGCTGTCGTCGTCGAGCGAACGCCTGAAGAGGGCTTCATGGGCTTCGAGCTCGGAGCGGACGGCGCCGGCGGCAAGGACCTCAACCTGCCTGCCGGCGGCTCGCGGATGCCGACCACGGCGGAGAGCGTCGCCAGCGGCGCGCACTATGTCCACATGAACGGTCGCGAGATCTTCAAGTTCGCAACTCGCGTCCTCGTCAGCTCAGGCGAGGCCGTCCTCGAACAGTGCGATTTGTCGGTCGGGGACGTGGACGTCTATGTTCCCCATCAAGCCAACGTCCGCATCATCGATCATGCGGTGGCCAAGCTCGGAATCCCCAAGGAGAAGGTGATCGTGAACGTCGACCGCTACGGCAACACCTCGTCCGCCTCCATCCCGCTCGCGCTCGCCGACGCGGCCGCGTCCGGGCGGCTGAAGCAGGGCGACACGTTGCTGATGACCGGGATGGGAGCCGGCCTCACGTGGGGATCGGCCCTGATGCGCTGGACGGCTCCCGTATGACGAAGATCGCCTTCTGCTTCCCCGGACAGGGCTCGCTCGAGCAGGGTATGGGGCGCGACGTCGCTGCTGCCGTCCCGGAGGCGATGGACGTGTACGAACGCGGAAGCGGGGCGTCCGGCCTCGATCTGAAGCGGCTCTGCTTCGAGACGCCGCTCGAGCAGATTGTCGAAACCGAGGTGCAACAACCCGCGCTGGTCGCGACCAGTCTGGCGATGCTCGCCGCGCTCCGCGCGAGGGGTGTCCGCGCCGACTACGTGATCGGACACTCAGTCGGCGAGTTCGCCGCGATTGCAGCCGCCGAGTCGGTCGGCGTCGAGGAGACGATCGCCCTCGTCCGCGAGCGCGGCCTGGCGATGGCCGAGGCGGCAAAGGAACGCCCCGGCTCGATGGCCGCGATTCTCGGGCTCGCCGACGATGTGGTCGAGCGGCTCTGCCGGAGGATTCTCGGCGTATGGCCGGCGAACTACAACTGCCCCGGCCAGATCGTCGTCTCCGGCGCGCACGAGGCGGTGGACGAGCTGTGCGCGCAGGCCGAGGAGGAAGGGGCGCGGCGCACTGTCAAGCTGAAGGTCTCGGGCGCGTTCCACTCCCCGCTCGTCGCCCGCGCGGCCGAACGGTTGCGGCCGGCGGTCGAGGTGGTCAAGTTCGGTGAGCCGCAGGCGGCGTTCATGTCCACGGTCACCGCCCGGTTCGAAGAGGCGCAGCGGATGGGCTCCCTCCTTGTAGACCAGCTGACTGCGCCCGTTCGCTACACACAGGCGGCTTCGGAGCTCGTCAGGGAGGGCGTGCACACGTTCGTCGAGGTCGGGCCGGGCAACGTCCTGTCCGGGCTGATGAAGCGAATCGACCGCAGCGTCAAGGCGATCTCCGTCAACGATCTCGCCTCCCTGGAGAAGCTCAAGGAGCTGCGCTCCACCGCGTGATCGAGCGGTCTACCTTCTGCTCGCTGGAGGGGAAGCTGGCGCTCGTCACCGGCGCATCGCGCGGGATCGGCCGTGCCATCGCCCTGGAGCTGGCCCGGGCCGGCGCCCAGGTGGTCGTCGGCTACCGCAGCGGCGCCGAGGAGGCCGAGTCCCTGGCCGCCGAAATCGGGGGCCGCGCAGCTCAGGTCGACATCGCCGACTCCGGACAGGCAGCGCGGCTGGTCGAGGAGGCCGGCGACCTCGATATCCTCGTCAACAATGCGGGTGTCACCCGCGACGGCCTGATCGCGCGGATGTCCGACGAGGACTGGCGCACGGTGCTGGACACCAATCTCGGCGGCGTGTTCCATACCTGCCGGGCGGCCGCGCGGGGAATGATGCGCCGCCGCTCGGGGGCGATCGTCAACCTGACGAGCGTCGTCGGCGTCCACGGGAACCCGGGCCAGACGAACTACGCCGCCTCGAAGGCAGGGATCATCGGCTTCACGAAGTCGCTGGCCCGCGAGCTCGCGCCGCGGGGTGTGCGGGCGAACGCCGTCGCGCCGGGCTACATCCAGACGGCGTTGACGGACGTACTGCCCGAGGACGTACAGCAGGCGATCCTCGCGAACACCCCGCTCGCCCGCCTCGGAGCGCCGGAGGACGTCGCCGGGGCGGTACGCTTCCTCTGCTCGGACGAAGCGTCGTTCGTGACCGGCGAGGTTCTCCTCGTCGACGGGGGACTGGGGATGTAATGAGCGTCAACGGCCGGCGAAGAGTCGTGATCACGGGACTGGGGGCGGTGACCCCGCTCGGCAACGACGTGCCCACCACTTGGCAGAACCTCTGCGCGGGCATGTCCGGCGCGGCGCCGATCACTCAGTTCGACCCGTCCGGCTACTTCGTCACCTTCGCCTGCGAGGCGAAGGAGTTCGATCCGACCAACTGGATCGACTACAAGACTTCGCGCCGCATGGACCGCTTCGCGCAGTTGGTCGTCGCTGCTGCGCGGATGGCCGAGAGCGACGCCGGCCTGGACATCGCCGCCGACTCCAACCGGATCGGTGCGTCGGTCGCGACCGGCATCGGCGGCCTCCAGTCCTTCCAGGACTGCCACACGCAGCTCCGCGAGCGTGGACCGGACCGGGTGAACCCGTTCTCGATCCCCGCGATCATCCCCAACCTAGGGGCCGGCTGGCTCTCGATCGAGCTGGGCACGCGCGGGCCGCTCAGCGCTCCCTGCACAGCCTGCGCCGCCTCGAACATGGCGATCGGCGAAGGGATGGACGCGATCCGGCTCGGCCGCGCCGACGTGATGCTGTGCGGCGGCACCGAGGCACCGGTGACCGAGGTCGGTATCGCCGGCTTCGGCGCGATGCGTGCGCTCTCCCGACGGAACGACGACCCGGCGAAGGCCAGCCGTCCGTTCGACATCGAGCGCGACGGCTTCGTGATGGGCGAGGCGGGCGCCGTGCTCGTGCTCGAGGAGCTCGAGCGGGCGAAGACGCGCGGCGCGAAGATCTACGCCGAGCTGGCGGGGTACGGTGTGTCCTCCGACGCCCAGCACATCACCGAGCCGGACCCGACCGGCGTCCATCCGGCGCGTGCGATGCAGATGGCGCTCGCGGACGGCGGCATCGATCCGGGCGAGGTCGACTACGTCAACGCGCACGGCACCTCGACGCCGCTCGGCGACGCGAGCGAGACCCGCGTGATCAAGAAGGCGCTTGGCGACGACAACGCACGAACGACGCCGATCTCGTCGACCAAGGGCTCGACCGGCCACTGCCTCGGCGCGGCCGGAGCGATCGAGGCGATCTTCACCACGCTCTCGATCTCGGAGGGAATGCTCCCGCCGACGATCAACTACGAATACCCCGATCCCGAGTGCGACCTCGACTACGTCCCGAACGAGGCGCGCCCCGCCGACGTCAAGGTCGCGATGTCGAACTCGTTCGGCTTCGGCGGCCACAACGCCTCGATCGTCCTGAAGGAATACACCGAGTAGTCCGACGTGTCGGACCGCTGGGCCACCTTCGACTGCTACGGCACGCTGATCGACTGGAACGGCGGGATCGCGGCCGAGCTCGACCGTCTGTTCGAGCCGGGCGCCACACCTCGGCTGCTCGAGCGGTACCACGAGCTCGAGCCGCAGGTGCAGGCAGAGGATCCGGAGCGCACGTACCGGACCGTCCTCACGCTGACGCTCGAACGACTGGCCGATAGCGAAGGGCTCGAGCTGCCCGAGGGCGAGCGCGACGCTCTCGCACGGTCGCTGCCGTCCTGGCAGCCGTTCCCCGAGGTTCCCGCTGCGCTCGAGGAGGCCCGCGCACGTGGTTGGCGGACAGCGATTCTCTCCAACACCGATCGCGACTTCATCGCCGCCTCGAAGGCGCAGATCGGGATTCCCTTCGACGAGACGATCGTCGCCTCCGAGATCGGCTCCTACAAGCCGGGCCACCGGCACTGGTGGGAGTTCTTTGCCCGAACGCACGCAGACCGGGCACGGCACGTCCACATCGGCGCCAGCCTCTTCCACGACATCGCTCCCTGCGTGGAGCTCGGCCTCCGCAGCGTCTGGGTGAATCGGCTGGGCGAGACCGCAGGTCCGGCGCCGACGAGAGAGATCGCCGATCTGAGCAGCCTCCCGGACGTTCTCGACGCGCTCGTGCCGGCGTGACCGCGCCGGAGGGGGTCACGGTCAGGCCGATCACGGCCGGCGACGCCGCTAGAGCGGAACGGCGGCGTCCTCGATCTCGATGGATTCGTCCACCCGGAATGGACCGGACGAGGGCTCGGCGCGGCGATGGTCGGCTGGCTCGAAGCGCAGACCGAGCGGCGCCGTTTCTCCGAAGCGCGCACAGCCGTGCTCGCCGCCGACGGGAGGGCCGGCCGGCTCCTCGTGTCCCGCGGCTTCGCGCCGATCCGGCACTTCTACCGGATGGCGATCGACCTCGACGCGCCGGCGCCGGAGGCGGAATGCTCTGACGGACTGGAGGTCTCCACGTTCCGGCTGGGAGAGGAGGCGCTCCTCCACGCCGTGGCCTGGCGGGGCAAGGGACTCGGCCGGGCCCTGCTCCTGACCGCGTTCGGCGAACTCTGCCGCCGGGGTGAGACTCGGGTTCGGCTTGCCGTCGACGCCGGCAACGAGACCAGCGCCACACAGCCCTACGAGAGTGTCGGCATGCGCGTCGCCTGGCAGGCCGACGTGTACGAGAAGCACGTGTAGCCTGCGGGTAGATGTCGCGCCTGCGCGCGAAGTGCCCGCACTGCAAGACGTACACCGCGGTGGCGATCGGGCCGTCGTACGAGTGCCACGCCTGTGGCCGTGAGTACGCAGCCGGTCTCGTCCGTGTTCCGCGCGCCTGGGGGACGGGCGGCGAGGAGATGGTGGAGGCGGCCACCGCGCTCGACCTTCCGTATCCGGAGGCGGCAGTCGTGGCCGAGGAGACGCTCGGCGACCAGACGCTCGTCCTCGCCTCGGAGCTGCCGGAACGGCCGCTCGTGCTCGGCGGCTGCTGCTGCTCGCACATCGGCGCGGTCGAGGCGCTGGCGACGCGGCACGACCGGCTGGCGCTCGTGTGGCTCGACGCCCACGGGGACCTGAACACCCCGGAGACGTCGCCGTCCGGCAACGAGTGGGGCATGCCGTTGCGGATGATCCTCGATGGCGGCGCCGTCGAGCCGACGAACGTCGCGCTCGTCGGTGCCCGGGACCTGGACCCGCCAGAGCGGGATTTCATCGAGTCGAGCGGCCTGCACGCCGGTGCGGACGCGATCGACCGCGCGCTCGACGGCGCCGACTGGGTCTACGTGGCGATCGACGGCGACGGCCTAGACGAGGACGACGTCGCCGCCTGGATGCCGGTACCGGGCGGCATTTCGGTTGCCGATGCCGAACGGTCACTCGCCCGGCTGGCCGGTAGCACGACCATCGCCGGGGTCGGATTCGCCGGGTTCCTCCCCGATCCCGTCAATCTCGAGCCCGCCCGTCGGCTCTGCACGGCGGCGGGGCTGTAACCGTCCAGCGGCCGGGCCGGGTCTAAGATCACGAGCCAATGGCCGACACCCGCATCGACGTCTCGATCGAGCAGAAGGGGATCTCGACCACCGCCGGCGAGACCCGGAAGCATCCGAACACGTGCCCGTCCTGCGGCTCACACTACCGCGACGACGAGCTCGACAGTCATCTCGGTGTCTGTCCACAGTGCGGCCATCACTTCCCGGTCGGCGCCCGCGAGCGGATCGAGCAGCTCGCCGACCCCGGCTCGTTCCTCGAGGAGGACGCCGACCTCCGTTCGACCGATCCGCTCGGCTTCTTCGACCTCCGGCCCTATCGCGAGCGCCTCGCCGAGGCGGAGCTGAAGACCGGCGAGGGCGACGCGATCGTGATCGGCCGGGTCCAGATCGAAGGGCTCCCCTGCCACCTCGCGGTCATGGATTTCGGGTTCATGGGCGGGTCGATGGGCAGCGTCGTCGGCGAGAAGTTCGTCAGGGCGTGCGAGCAGGCCGCCGCACGGAAGCTGCCGCTCGTGTCGGTCACCTCATCCGGCGGGGCGAGGATGCAGGAGGGGATCCTGTCGCTGATGCAGCTCCCGAAGACGGTGTGCGCGGTGGAGGACCTCCACGATGCCCGCTGTGCCCTGATCAACGTCTTCACCCACCCGACCACCGCCGGCGGGCTCGCCAGCTTCGCCAGCCTCGGCGACGTCACGGTCTCCGAGCCCGGCGCCTTGATCTCCTTCACTGGCCCTCGGGTCGTCCAGCAGACGATGAGGGAGAAGCTCCCCGACGACTTCGGCCTGGCCGAGGCGAATCTCCGTTTCGGCCATCTCGACGCCATCGTCCGGCGGCCGGAGCTGCGCCGCTACGTCGGACGGGTGCTCAGGCTCTTCGCCGATGCCCGCTGAGGCCGAGCGGCGCCTGCGCGAGCGTCTCGCCCGGCTGAGGAACATGTCGTTGCTCGGTGGGGCCAAGCTCTCCGGCGAGCTCGAGCGGCTCCAGCGCCAGCTCGACGAGCTGGAGGCCGAGCCGACCGACGAGGAC
>JBKOVQ010000153.1:0-7327 GCA_046723985.1 Actinomycetota bacterium
CGTATCGGGCGCTCTCGTCCTCGCCCAGCTCGGCGACCAGCTGGGCGAGCTGACCGCGCGCCGCGAGCGGCAGGCGGTTCATCTTGGGCGGGTCGTCGAGCGTGATCGTGACCACGCCCCGGTCGTCCCGGTCGACACGGAACCCCTCGTAGGTCATGCGCCGACCTCGTCCTCCCGCAGCATCCTGCGCAGGATCTTCCCAGACGGGCTCTTCGGCAGCTCGGCGACGAAGCGGTACTCGCGCGGCCGCTTGAAGCGGGCGAGCGTTTCCGACGCGAGGCAGTAGGCGTCGAGCTCTTCCCCGGTGACACCTTCGGCGACCACGACCGCGACGACGTGGTGGCCGAGGCGCTCGTCCGGTGCGCCGACGACCGCCACCTCGCGAACGCGCGGATGCCGCGCGAGCACGTCCTCGACCTCGAGGGGATGGATGTTCTCGCCGCCGGAGACGATCATGTCGTCGAGACGCCCCTCCAACCAGAGGTCGCCGTCCTCGTCGAGGCGGCCGACGTCGCCGGTGTGGTACCAGCCGTCGCGGATCGCCGTCTCGTCCGCATCGGGACGGTTCCAGTAGCCGGTGAACGCCTCGTCCGACGACATGTGGCAGAGGATCTCGCCGTTCTCGCCGAGCCGAAGCCGGGCATTCAGAGCCGGACGGCCCGCGCAGCCCGGCTTCGCCGCCTGGTCGCGGTGGATCGAGTACGTGTAGATCTCCGTCGAGCCGTAGTGGTTGACGAAGAGCCGCGGCGAGAAGGCCTCGACGCACTGCTCGACCAGAGCGGTGGTCATCGCCGCGCCGGCGTAGGCAACCGTCTCCACCGACGAGAGGTCGAAGTCGCCTCGGCGGGGATGCGTGACCAGGTCGTGGAAGAGGGTGGGCGCGAGGTAGAGCGAGGTGATGCGCTCGCGCTCGATCAGTGCGAGCGCCGCCTCGGCGTCCCACTCCGGCTGGCAGACGTAGCAGCCGGCGACCAGGTGCATCGCGAGCAGCGAGTGCATTCCCATCGTGTGGTAGAGCGGCATCGCGCCGAGCGTCCGGTCTCCCCATCGCGAGCTCTGGTGGACGACCTGCGAGAGGCCACCCGCGCGGTCGGCGCGGTGCGATCGGGGGACGCCCTTCGGCCGTCCGGTCGTACCGGAGGTGTAGAGCATGAGGCTCTCGTCGCGCTCGTCGGCATCGAGCGCGCCCGGCTGGGGCTCGCCCCGCAGCGGCGCGAGGTCGACGTCGGCGTCGAGGAACACCGTCGCGCCGGAGTCCTCGCGGCAGTAGGCGAGGTCGGAGGAGGAAGCTCGAGGGGAGAGCGGGACGAACGTCGCGCCCAGCCACTGGCACGCCCAGTAGAGCTGGACGCTCTCATTGCGGCAGCGGACGACCGCCGCGAGCCGATCGCCGCGGCGCAGACCTTCGCGTTCGAGGCCGCCCGCAAGCCGGGCGGCTCGCTTGCGCAGCTTCTCGTAGGACATGCGCGTATCGCCCTCGACGACCGCCTCGGCGTTCGGCGTCCGCTCGGCCGCGGAGAGGAGGCTGAGCGCCAGGTTCACGCGAGCGAGTCTAGAGCGGCCCGCGCGGCCCGGGCGAGCGCGCCCGCCAGGTCGTCGCCCTGGGCCAGCGCGACGAGAAGGGTGGCGACGAAGGCGTCACCGGAGCCCGGCGCGTCCTCACCCACACCTTCGGGCCGGACGGTCTCGACCTGGTCACCCATGACGGCCACCGCGCCCTGCGACCCGAGCGTGACGCACGCGAGTCGTCTGCCTTCGGCGAGCGTCCGCACGGCCCGTTCGGCCCCCTCGCCGGTCAGGCGGCTGGCGGCTTGCTCGTTCGCGGCCAGCGCGTTCCCGCCCGGCGGGAGCTCCGCCAGGCGGGCAGCGTCCAGGGCCACCCAGTCGGCGTCGGCGCGCTCGAGCGCCTCCGCGGCCGCTGGCACATAGCCGGAGACCAGCACGACGTCGGCTTCGATCCGCTCGGGGAGCACCAAGTCGTGGGCGACACCGCGGTCGACTCGCACCTCGCCGTCGGCCAGGACGAACGTCCCGGTCGATCCTTCGCGAGCAGTCACGTCTGCGCGGACTCCCTGCGCGTTCAGCTCGGCGAGGATCATGCGTCCGGCAGGGTCGCCGCCGACCGACCCGATCACGCTCGACTCCGCGCCGGCCGCCTTCGCGGCGACGGCGGCGTTGAAGGCCGAGCCGGCGGGGCGGACGCTGATGCGGGCGCCGTGGCCGGCGCCCGCTGCGATCACGTCGACGAGCAGCTCGCCGACCGCGACGAAGCGCACCGCCATCTCCCGGCGAGGTTACACCGGGTCGAAAACTAGGCTGCGCGGTACGCGAAGGGGTGCCGAAAGACGTCGAGCGCGTTGTCGGGGCGCGCCCGGATCTCGAAGTGCTCGTCGGTGCGCCAATCGTCGACGACGACCTTCAGCTCACCGTCGTCCTCGCCCCAGAGCAGCCTGACTTCGAACCCGTCGCCGAGGCGATGGTCGAGCTCCCGCATCTCCCGTTCGAGCGTCCCCATGGACTCACAGTGCCACAGCAGGTGTTCGCTGGGAAGGAGGAACCTTTGAAAATTGCGTTAAGAGGCCGCGCGCGGCCGCTCACGCGGCGAGGACGCCGAGCTTGTCGTTCAGGTACCGCAGGTACGGCTCGGGGTCGAGCCCGCCGCCGACGACCCGCTCGAGCGTCTCCTGAGGCGTGAACTTGCGACCGTGGCGCCACAGCTTTTCGCGGAGCCACCCCGTCAGCGGCTCGAGGTCCCCGCGCTCGATGTGCTCGTAGAGGTCGGGTGCGTCCTCGAGGACCTTCTCCCAGATCTGCACCGAGATCACGTTCCCGAGCGCGTACGTCGGGAAGTACCCGATCGTCCCGCGCGACCAGTGCACGTCCTGGAGGACGCCGCGTGAGTCGTTCGGCACGTCCACGCCGAGGTACTCCTTCATCCGTTCGTTCCAGACGTCCGGCAGATCGACGAGGTCGATGCTGCCGGCGATCAATTCCTGCTCCAGCTCGAAGCGGAGGATGATGTGGAGGCTGTAGGTCGCCTCGTCCGCCTCGATGCGGATCAGAGACGGCTGCACCTTGTTGATCGCGCGGTGGAACGTCTCCAGCTCGACGCCTTCGTACCGCTCCGGGAACAGCCGCTGGAGCTCTGGATAGGCCCAGTGCCACCACTGGATGCTGCGCCCGACCAGGTTCTCGAACATGCGGCTCTGCGACTCGTGCAGCGCGAGCGACGTGCCGCGGCACAGCGGCGTCCGCTCCAGCGAGGGGTCGACGTTGTGCTCGTAGATCGCGTGGCCGCCCTCGTGCATCGCCGCGAAGACGCCGCGCATCTCACGATGGGGGTAGTACGTCGTCATCCGGATGTCCGACGTGCCGAACGAGGTCGCGAACGGGTGCTCCACCGGGTCGATCCGCCAGGTGCCGTCCCGGAACCCGTACCGGGACAACAGCACGCGCTGCATCTCCTTCTGCGCCTCCAGCGGGAAGTCGCCGTGCAGGCACGAGTCGTCGATCTCCTGCGCAGAGGCTTCGGCGACGAGCGGCACGAGCCCGTCCCGCAGGCGCGCGAACACCTCGCGCACCTCGACCGTCTTCATCCCCTGCTCGAAGTCGTCCAGGAGCGCGTCGTACGGCTCGTCGACCTCGAAGCAGGCCGCGTACTCGCGCCGGAGGGCGACGTTACGCTCGAGGTAGGGGCGGAAGAGCCCGAAGTCATTCGTGCGCCTGGCCTCGACCCAGACCGGGAACGCCTCCGACCCCGCCCGCGTCTGCTGTTCGCGGAGCTCGGCGGGAACGCGGAGCTCCTTGTCGCGGTCGCGTCGAGTGACGCGGATCAGGCTCGCCTCGTCGGACTCGTAGTCGAGTGACTCCTCGTACGGCCGGAGCTCCTCGAGCAGCTCTCCGAGCTCGTCCGAGACGACCCGCTGGTGGACGAGCTTCGACACCGTCGCCAGCTGTCGCGCCCGGACGCCTGCCCCCTGCGGCGGCATCATCGTCTGCTGGTCCCAGCCCGCGAGCCCGCCGACCTTGACGAGGTCCCAGACCTCGGCCAGGTAGTCGCGGAGCTCGCCGTACCGCTGCTCGCTCACGCCGAGACCCTATGCGCGGATCGCCCTGCCATGCACGACGAACGGGCCCCGAAGGGCCCGTTCGTCGGCCGTCCCTCCCTCAGGAGGTCTTGAGATTGTGTGCCCGATGGCGCATCGCGACTGCGCCCAGGCCCAGCCCGCTCACGAGCAACGCCAGACCGAGCATCACGCCGGCACCGATGCCGAAATCGCCCCAGTCGAGCCCGTTGCCGCCTGAGTTCGGAGCAACGGCGGTGGGTGCGTCACGGAAGTAGTCGTCGACGATCCGGTCGCCGGCCGGAGTGACGATCGGGGTCGGATCATGGAAGGAGTCGTCGACGATGCGCTCCGTTGCGAGCGTCCGCGCGAAGGCGCCTTGACCGTACGGGTGAGCGGCGGCGTAGCGCTCGAGCACGTCGGGAACCGGCGCTTGCCGGCTCTGCTGGTACGCCTTCGCGATCGCCTGCCAGCGCAGGCCGTCGGCACGCAAGCCCAGCGGGGTGGTGTGGCCGGTCGCCGGCGTTGCGGGCGTGTCCTGGGGATCGAGCATCGGAACGGCCGCGGCCGACGAAGCCGTCACACCTGCCACGACCGCGCCGAGAACCACTAGTCGCCGGAACCAGATGAGGTAGTTGGAGCGTTTCATGGTGTCGCCTCCTGTCGCCCTGGGCCGCTTCGTGCTGCCCTTTGACCGACAAGACGAGCGACGGCCTAAAGATCGGTAAAAGCCGGGTTACGGTCCGTCTTCCTCCGTCTTCCTCCCGCAACGCGAACGGGCCCCGAAGGGCCCGTTCGGCTCCGGCTCGGGCGAACACCGGAATGCTCAGGAGGTCTCGAGCCTCCCGCCGCGATGGTGGCGCATGGCGACCGCGCCCAGGGCCAAGCCGGCCACGAGCAACGTCAGCCCGAGCATCGCGCCGGCACCGATCCCGAAGTCCTGCCAGTCGAGGCCGCTGCCGCTCGGCGTCGAGGTCACGACCGTGGGGGCGTCGCGGAAGTAGTCGTCGACGATCCGCTCGCCGGGCGGAGTCACGATCGGCGTCGGGTCGCGGAACGAGTCGTCCACGATCCGGTCACCGACCTGTAGCCCCGCAGGAGCGAGGGTAGGAAAGTCGCCGATTCCCCGCCGTGCGGGTGTTGCGACGACCGCCGGGTCACGGAACCAGTCGTCGACGATGCGCTCCGTCCCCTGTACCGCGGTGAGCGTGCCGACGCCGTAGGGATGAGCGGCGGCGTACCGCTCCAGGACGTCAGGAACCGAGGTCGAGCCGTAGGGGTGTGCGGCTGCGTACCGCTCGAAGACATCAGGAGCGGCGGAGGGAGTCACCGCGCCCGACGCCCCTGCCGCCAAGGCCGCCGCAACGGCGACGACCGAGCCGAGGACGAGCAGTCGCCTGAACCAGATGAGAGGAGTAGAGGAGGTCATCTTCGTCTCCTTTGCTGCCGAGCCGCCCGATGCGGCCTTTCGCACTACAAGACACCAGGGCTCCTAAGGGCCGGTTAGCGCGCGGTAAAGCGCGGCTCTATGCGCACGCGCCCGAAGGCGTTAACGTCGCATTGGGCTACGCGGACAGAACCGGAGACGGCATGGAGATGGAGTTTCGAATCCTTGGTCCGCTGGAGGTCCACTCCGACGGACAGGCTCTCGACCTCGGCGGCACGAAGCAACGTTCTCTCCTCGCCGTACTGCTGCTGCACGCAAACCAGGTCGTGTCGCAGGACAGGCTCGTCGATGCGCTGTGGGAGAGCGATCCGCCGGAGACCGCCCACAAGGCGCTGCAGGTCCACGTGTCCGGCCTGCGCAAGCTACTGGGCAAAGAGCGGCTGGAGACCAGACCCCCGGGCTACCTGCTCCGGGTTGCAGGCGACGAGCTGGATCTCGAGCGCTTTCGACAGCTTCGGGAGCAGGGCAGGCTGGCGGAGGCCCTGGCGCTCTGGCGCGGGCCTCCCCTCAGCGATTTCGCCTACGACGGCTTCGCGCAGGCGGCGATCGCGCGGCTGGAAGACCAACGGTTTGCCTGTCTGGAGGAGCGAATCGACCGGGAGCTGGATGCGGGCCGCCACGGAGAGCTGACGGGCGAGCTCGAGGCGCTCGTCGCGGAGAATCCGCTCCGGGAACGTCTCCGCGGCGAGTTGATGCTGGCCCTCTATCGCTCGGGCCGCCAGGCGGAGGCGCTCGAGGCGTACCAGCAGGCCCGCAGCACGCTTGTCGACGAGCTGGGGATCGAGCCCGGTCGCGAGCTGCGCGCGCTGCACCAGGCGATCCTGAACCAGGATCCGGCGCTCGAGCTCCCCGCAGGCCCGCGGCAATCGGCGGCGGAAGAAGAGCAGGCCGGCGCCGCGAACGAGGAGCCGGGGCCGGTGCCCAAGACGCCCGACCGGGAGGTCCGGAAGACGATCAGCGCCCTCTACGTCGATGTTCGCATCGCCTCGGCGCAGCAGAAGAGCGTCGATCCCGAGGCGCTCCGTCGGGTCAGTCAGAGAACACTCGACATCGCCAGGATCGCGGCAGAGCCGCACGGCGGCACGGTCGAGACCGTTGCGGGTACGACCGCGACGATCGTCTTCGGCCTCCCGACCGTCCACGAGGACGACGCTCTGCGTGCAGTGCGGGCTGCGAGTGAAATCCGCGATCGCCTCGTGATCTTCGCCGCTGAGCTCCGGGCCGACGGCGTGCTCGAGCTGGACTTCCGTCTCGGAATCGGCACGGGCGAGGTCGTCGCCGGCGGCGAGGGGGACGGCATCGGAGCGATCGGCGAGCCGCTCTCGCGCTCCTCGGCCCTTGCGCAAGCGGCCGAGTCCGGCGCAATCGTGGTCGACGAGCCGACTCGTCGGCTGCTTCGCGACGCAGTCGTCGCGGAGCCGGCCGACGACAGGTGGCGCGTCGTCGAGGTGTCGACCGATTTGTCATTGCCTTCGACCCGGCTCGCCTCGCCGATGATCGGACGAGAGCGCGAGCGCCGGCGCCTGCACGACGCATTCGAACAGGCGGTGAGTGACCGCTCGTGCCAGCTCTTCACCGTCCTCGGGCTCGCGGGGGTTGGAAAATCGCGCCTCGTGCAGGAGTTCCTCGCCGACGTCGCGGGCCAGGCGCTCGTCGCCCGGGGACGATGCCTGCCGTACGGCGAGGGGATCACCTTCTGGCCGCTGCTCGAAGCCGTGAAGGAGGCTGTCGGACTGGACGACAGCGACTCATCCGAAGACGCGCTGGCCAAGTTGTCCGAGACCCTCTCGGAGGCGGGTGCGGACGAGACCGGCGC
>JBKOVQ010000162.1:0-5471 GCA_046723985.1 Actinomycetota bacterium
GATGCGCCCAGACCGAGAACCCGAGGACGAGGATCGCCATCAGCGAGAGGGCCATCAGCCGGTAGCCGAAGATCGGCTTCCTGGCCATCACGGATATGACCTCCGAGGCTATGCCGAAGCCGGGCAACATCATGATGTAGACGGCCGGGTGCGAGTAGAACCAGAAGATGTGCTGGTAGCCGAGGACGTAGCCGCCCTCGGCCGCGTCGAAGAAGTTCGTGTGCATGATCCGGTCGAACATCACGAAGAACTGCGATCCGGCGATGAACGGCGTTGCGATCACGACCAGCAGTGATGTGGTGAAGTTCGCCCAGACGAGCAGCGGCATGCGCCAGAAGGTCATCCCCGGCGCACGCATGGTGATGATCGTGACCAGGAAGTTGAGCGCGGTCATGATCGACGACGCACCCGCCCACTGGACGCCCATGTTGAAGAACACCTGCCCGAGCGGCTGGTCGGTCGCGAGCGGCGCGTAGCCCGTCCAGCCGGTCGCGAACGCCCCGCCGGGGACGAGGAAGCTGAGGAGCATCATCGAGCCGGCGATCGGCAGCAGCCAGTAGGACAGGGCGTTCAGGCGCGGGAACGCCATGTCCGGCGCCCCGATCATCAGCGGGATCACGTAGTTCCCGAGTCCGGCGAAGGCCGGGATCACGAACAGGAAGATCATCAGCGCGGCATGGACCGAGACCAGCCCGTTGAAGGTCTGGTTGTCGACGAACTGCATCCCCGGCCGTGCCAGCTCGGCGCGGAAGAGCATCGCCATCAGCCCCGCCGCGAGGAAGAAGAAGATCGTCGTCACGACGTACTGGATCCCGATCACCTTGTGGTCGGTGTTCGGGCGGAAGTAGTCCTTCCAGTTGCGGCCGCCGTGGGTGGAGTGGTCCTCGGGCACGGTCGGTGCACCGACCGCGTACCGGACCCAGTAGTCGAACGCGCCGAGGCCGGCGAGGAACCCGATCGGCGCCGCGGTCAGCGTGGCGACGACCGTGATCACCGCCCAGTCGAAGAGCGGCTCCCACCCGGCCCAGGCGCGGAAGATCACGACAATTCCGCAGCCGATGCCCCAGAAGAGGCACATCATCCAGGCAGCGCGGATCCAGCCCGCCTTCAGGATGTAGTCGCGCGCCGTCTTCGGCGGCCGCGGTGCGATCACGGACGGGTGGTGCTCGGCGACCGTCGTCACGACCGGGTCTCCTTCACCAGGTAGTCCACCAACGAGTCCAGCTGGTCCTTCGGCAACGTCGCGAACGACGGCATCACGTTCTTCGGATAGCCCGGTTGGACGTAGGCATTCGGATCGACGATCGACTCTCTGACGAAGTCCTCGAGCGGCTTTCCCGCCTGCTTCGCGTACGCGGGGAGC
The DNA here is from genome assembly GCA_046723985.1 of Actinomycetota bacterium. GTDB lineage: Bacteria > Actinomycetota > Thermoleophilia > Gaiellales > Gaiellaceae > DATBLE01. The sequence goes on from JBKOVQ010000162.1 coordinate 1,364, forward strand.
TTATCGAGGTCGGGTCCCGTCGTTCCCGTCGCCCCGGCATCCTTGAGCGTGTGGCAGCTGGCACAGCCATTGCTCGCGAACACGGCCTTGCCGGCCTGCCCGGCCGGCGCCTTTGCGGCGATCTTCTGCTCCTGCACCCACTTGTCGTAGTCGGCCTTCGTCATCACGATCGCCGAGGTCCGCATCAGCGCGTGCCCGAGACCGCAGAGCTCCGTGCAGATCACCGGGTAGGTGCCGATCTTGGTCGGCGTGATCACCAGGGTCGTGTCCTGCCCGGGGACGGCGTCCTGCTTCTGGCCGAACTCCGGCACCCAGAACGAGTGGATCACGTCCAGAGCGCGGAGGTGCAGCTTGACGGTCTTGTTCACCGGCAGCCGGAGCTGGGCGGAGGTGAGGTTCCCCTCGCCCGGATAGGAGAACGTCCACGCGAACTGGCGTGCGGTCACGTTCACGTCTGCGTGGTCCTTGGGCGTTTGCTCGTTCTTGACGAGGACGACACCGGAGACGACCGAGATCGCCGTGACCAGGATTGCGGGGATCGCCGTCCAGAGGATCTCGATCCCGGTGTGCCCGTGGATCGGCGGCCCGTCGGAGTCGTCGTCCGGTTGGACGCGGAACTTCAACACCGAGTACGCGATCACTGCGGCAACGAGCGCGAAGACGGCGATGCAGATCCCGGTCGTGAACCAGAAGACGAAGTCGATCCGGTCGCGCTGCCTGGAGGCGACCGGCGGCAGCCACGGGACGAGCACTGCGACCAGCGTCGCGAGGCCGCCGAACAGGACGCCCAGCCCCACCAGCTGGAGAATCGAACCCCTACGCACCGAAAAGCGAGACTAGTGAATTCCGCTCGCCTCCGCCGCGTGTACCAATGAGCCCCATCGCTCCGCGTGGGGAGCAGCCAAGGCCAGAAGTCGGCTGCTCGAGGTTCGAGAACAACTCCCTAACCGATTGGCCGTTCTGACGTCTCGGGGACACGAATGGCCCTGTTCCCGAGCCGTGGCTGCGCTGTGGCCATAATCGCCCCGTGAAGCCGGAGGCGGAGAGCCGGTGCGCGGTCGACGAAGGTCTCGCGGGCGCGGTCGAGATCGCCGACCGGCTGCTCGGGAACATCGAGACGGTCCTGCGCGGCAAGCGTGACGAGATCAAGCTCGTGCTCGCCGCCCTCTCCTGCCACGGCCACGTCCTGTTCGAGGACGTTCCGGGGACCGGCAAGACCGTGCTCGCCCGCGCGATCGCGCGCAGCGTCGAGGACACCGCCTTCGCGCGCATCCAGTGCACGCCCGACATCCAGCCCTCGGACGTGACCGGCGTCAACGTCTACGACCAGAAGCTGCGCGACTTCGAGTTCCGCCGCGGGCCGCTGTTCGCGAACGTCGTCCTGGTCGACGAGATCAACCGGGCGATGCCGAAGACGCAGTCCGCGCTGCTCGAGGCGATGGCGGAGCGGCAGGTGACGATCGACGGCCAGACGTACGTCCTGCCGCAGCCGTTCCTGGTGCTCGCGACCGAGAACCCGATCGAGTTCGAAGGCGTGTTCCCGCTCCCGGAGGCGCAGCTCGACCGCTTCTTTCTGAAGGCACGGCTCGGTTATCCGCAGGAGGAGGACGAGCTGGGCGTCGTCCTCGACCAGCAGGAGGGGCACCCGCTCGACCGCCTCCGGCCGGTGGTGACCGCCGCCGAGCTCGACACGCTGGAGGCGACTCTGGGCGGCGTCTACGTGGACGAGCTCGTCCGTCGGTGGACGATCCGCCTCGTGCGGGCAACGCGCGAGCTGCCCGAGCTCGCGATCGGGGCGTCGGTGCGCGGCAGCCTCGCGCTCGAGCGGGCGGCGCGAGCGTGGGCGCTCCTCGACGGACGCGGCTACGCGACGCCGGAGGACGTCGAGCGCATGTTCGCGCCCGTCCTCGGCCACCGGCTCGTCTTCGCTCCGTCCTTCGCCGCCGAGTCGCGGGGCCGGTCGAGGGAAGCGATCCTGCTCGAGCTGTATGGGCGCTGCACGGCGATTGCGCCTCCGCCGGAGCTCGCCGACCTGGTGGGGGCACGGCCGAGGTGGACGTCGCCGAGCTGACCTTCCCGCTCGTCCCGCGCTGGCGTCCGGTCGGCTCGATGTTCGGACGTCTCCGCGCGGCGAGGCGCGGGATCGGCTCCAGCGTCGCCAGCACCCGCGAGTACCGGCCGGGCGACGACCCTGGGCTGATCGACTGGAAGCTCTCGGCGCGGCTCTCGTCGATCCGAGGCACGCCGGAGTTCGTCGTCCGCGAGGACTTCGCCGACGAGGCGCCCCGCACTGTCGTGGTTGCCGACCACGCGCCCTCGATGAGCCTCTACCCCGACGACTTTCCGTGGCTCTCGAAGCCGTATGCGCTGCGGTCGATCTGGGGTGCGGTGTCCTCGACCTCGGTGCGGGAGCTCGGCCTCGCCGGCTACCTCGACACCGCTCAGGCCCCCGGCTGGTTCCCACCCCGCCCGGCGGCGACGTTCGACGAGGTCGAGACGCGACAGGCGACGGCGCCGTTCGACGGCGGGCCGGGCGGGCTCGAGCACGCCTTCGAGTTCCTTGCCCGCGGCCGGCGCTCGCTGCCGGCGGGCACGTTCGTGTTCGTGTGCTCGGACTTCCTCTCACCGCCGAGCCCGGAGGCCTGGCTACGAATGCTCGGGCTGCGGTGGGACGTGGTGCCGGTCGTGGTGCAGGACCCGGTCTGGGAGCAGAGCTTCCCGCCGATCGGCGGCCTCGTCGTCCCGTTCGCCGACCCCGCCACCGGCCGGATCCGCCGCGTCCGGGTCACCCGCCGCGACGCCCAGCGGCTACGCGAGCTCCACGAGCAGCGCTTCGCCGCACTGGTGGCGGAGTTCCGCAGCCTGGGTCTCGACCACGTCGTGGTCGCCGACCCCGACCCGGTCCCGGTCGTCCGGGCCTTCACCGACTGGGCCGAAGCGCGCATCGCCTACCGCCGCGGAGGCTGGAGATGAGCCACCGCGCGCTCTGGCTCGTTCCCGCCGCGGCCGCTGCGGTCGTAGTCGTTCTCGTAGTCGCCCTCGCGCTCGGCTGGGACCGGGGCGGCGGCGGGACCGCCGCCGCCCGCCCGTTCGCCGCCGCAGCGTCCCTCTCCAGCCGGGCGGTGGCGTTCGGCGACCCGCTCGTCGCCCGGGTCGACGTCGTCCTCGATCCGCGCGTGGTCGACCCTACGAGCGTCGAGATCCAGCCGAGCTTCGGCGCCTACCGCGTGGTGGGCCGGAGCGTCAAGCGAACGAGCGGTGACGGCGAGCGCCTCACCTACGGGTACGTGCTCCAGTGTCTGGATCCCGTCTGTGTCCCGCCGACCGCCCGCGTCGAGCAGCGGTTCGAGCCTGCGACCGTCACGTACCGAACCCGAGCCGGGCAGCCGGTCACGGAGCGGGTCGCCTGGCCGGCGCACGTCCTCTCGTCGCGTCTGACCGACGCCGAGCGGCGCAACCCGGGACGGAACCTCCGCTTCGACGCGACGCCGCCCCCTGCGGACTACCGGATCGACCCGGGCGTCCTGCACGCGCTCCTGACCGCCTTGGCTGCGCTGCTCGCGCTCGGGGCGGCAGTCCTCCTCGGGCTCGCCCTGCGTCCGCGCTCTGCTGGGGAGGCCGCCGGCCCGTCCGAGTCTCGCCTCCAGCAGGCACTGCGCGCGGTATGGGCGAGCACCGCGAACGGACAGCCGGCCGAGCGCAGGAAGGCACTCGGCCGGCTCGGCCGCGAGCTGCGGGCGGTAGAGCGGCCGTCGGAGGCGAACGAGGCCGGGCGACTGGCGTGGTCGGCAGACCCGCCGACGGTGAGGTCGGCCGGCGACTTCGCGACCAAGGTCGAGAAGGCCGAGGAGGACGAGTGAGCCCGAAGCCGTCGATTCCGTTCTCCTCCGCCGGCGCGTTCGTGCGCTCGGCCCGGTGGACCTTCGCTGCGCGGATCGGGCTCGCGGCCTGCCTCGTCGGCGTGCTCGTCGTCGCGTTCCTGCTCGCGCGCCACGAACGAAGAGGCGGCGCCGCCCTCGAGTCCGGCCGCAGCCCCGTGATCGCCCTCGATCTCTCCTGGAGCGTCTCCTACGACAAATCGAAACAGATCGAGCGGACACTTCGGGGG
>JBKOVQ010000068.1:0-13128 GCA_046723985.1 Actinomycetota bacterium
CGCACGCGCTCGCGATCGAGCTGATGGAGCACGGCGTCGTGCCGCAGGACCTCTACCGGCGGATCTACGAGTCGGTGCCGTTCGAGCGTCAGCAGCTGATCGGCAAGGCGCTCGTCCGCGCACGCCGCTACGAGAACGGACGGATGATCGCCAGCTACCTGCTCCGCAGCGATTTCGAAGAGCTCGGCGTGGGGGAGGAGTTCGCTGAGGGCGTCATCGACGAGCTGCGCAAGGTCAAGGGCGTCGAGCTGGCGATGACGGTCCGCGACCCGCCCGGGCCCGACGGTGCGAAGCGGCGGATCTCGATGCGCTCCGCGACGGACGCCCTCGATGTGTCGGCGATCGCGCGTCAGCGCGGCGGCGGCGGACACATGCGGGCCGCCGGCTTCTCGACCGACGAGTCGATCGAGGAAGTGATCGAGTTCGTGCGCAGCGAGTTCGCGAATGCCGCCGCGCGGGCTTAGGCCGTCAGGACTGATTTTGGTCGACAAGCCGGCGGGCCCCTCGTCCTTCCAGGTGATCGCTGCGATCCGGCTCCGGACGGGAGCGCGCACCGGCCATGCGGGCACCCTTGACCCGTTCGCGAGCGGACTGCTGCTCGTCCTCTCCGGTGCGGCGACTCGGCTCGCGACGTGGCTCGTCGGGCTCGACAAGCGGTACGTCACCGACGTCGAGCTGGGAACACGGACGTCGACCGGCGACGTCGAGGGCGAGGTGGTGGAGGAGTCCCAGGCGCCCAGGCGGGACGAGCTCGAAGAGCGGCTGGCCGGCCTGCGCGGTGAGGTCGAGCTCCCGGTTCCGGCGGCGTCGGCGGTGAAGATCGAGGGCGAGCGCGCCTACCGCCTGCACCGCCGCGGGCAGACGGTCGAGATGCCCGTGCGGCGCTCGCTCGTCTCCGTGCTCGAGCTGCTCGACTACGAGGACGGCGTCGCCCGGCTCGACCTGCACGTGGGCTCGGGGACGTACGTCCGATCGATTGCGGGCGCGCTCGGCGGGCATTGCCGGACGCTGCGCCGCCTCGAGGTGGGCCCGTTCTCGGTCGACGACGCCGACGAGGAGCGGATCCTGCCGGCCGCGGGAGCGCTGCCGTTCCTGCCTGCGGTCGAGGTGAGCGCGGAGGAGGCCACTGCGATCCGAATGGGCCGGCGGCGGGCGCCGGAGGACGTTCGCACGGTTTGCGCTAGCGAGCTGGTCGCGGTCGGCCGGGTGGTGATGCCAGAGTGAAGGTCGCGCGCGACGTCTCGGAGCTGGAACGCGTCTCGCGTGCGGTCGCGATCGGCACGTTCGACGGCGTCCACCTCGGGCACCGGCGGGTGATCGAGGCTGCGATTGCCGCCGGCGGCAGGCCGACGGTCGTCACCTTCGACCCGCACCCGCGGCGCGTGCTCGGTTACGTGGTCGAGCAGCTCGCGACGCTCGAGCGGCGTCTCGAGCTCCTGGCCGAGCTCGGCGTTGAGGAGACGCTCGTCGTCGAGTTCACGCTCGACACGCAACGGATCGAGGCGGAGGACTTTGCCGAGCGCTATCTGCAGGTGATCGGCGCAGAGGTGGTCGTCGCCGGCGAGGACTTCCGCTTCGGCCACCGCCGTGCAGGTGACCTCGGCTTGCTGGCCGAGCTCGGCTTCGACGTTCGACCGGTTCCGCTGGTCGAAGGCGTCTCGTCGTCGGACATCCGTCACCTGCTCAACGAGGGCGACGTCGTCGCGGCGGCGCGGATGCTCGGCCGCCCGCCCGAGGTCGAGGGCATCGTGGTCGAGGGCGACGCGCGCGGCGGCACTCTCGGCTTCCCCACCGCGAACGTCGCCGCCGATCCCACGCTCCTCGTCCCGCTGCACGGAATCTACGCCGGCTTCGCCGCCGGCCACCGCGCTGCGATCTCGATCGGCACGAATCCGCACTACGGAGGCGACGAGCTCCGGATCGAGGCCTTCCTGCTCGGCTTCGCCGGCGACCTGTACGGCAAGCGGCTGGTGGTGGAGCTATGGCGGCGCCTGCGGGATGAGCAGGTCTTCGAGAGCGAACAGGCGCTGGTCGACCAGATCGCCCGGGACGTCGAGGCGACGGAGCAGGCCGAGCGCCCCGGCTAGCTCTGGGCGACTGTCTCTCCGGACCCGCTCCGGCGCGCGTCGGCAGCAGGCCCCGCCCGCGCGACCAGGCTGACGCCGCCGAAGTAGTGGTGCTGTGCGGGCCAGCGTCGCACCGCCAGGCCGCGCTTCTCCAACGTGACGAGCGCTCCCTCATCGGCTGCCGGCTCGGCGTTCACGGTCGTCCCCGCTCGGTGGACCCGCGGACGGTCGACAGCCTCCTGCGGGGTCGTCCCGACGTCGAGAATCCCGGACGCGACGCTCACGAGCGCCGTCCGCAACCGCGTCCCGCCGGCCGCGCCGATCGCCAGCACCGGGCCGTCTCCGTCGACGGCGATGCTCGGCGCCATCATGCTCTGCATCCGGGCGCCCGGCTGGAGGGCGCCGACAACGAGGTCGACCTCGCCCAGCATGCTGTTCAGATGGAGATCGAGACCCTGCAGCCAGTCGCCCGAGCCCAGACCGAGACTCGTCGTGAGGACGCATGTGCTGCCCGCGCCGTCGACGGTAACGAGGTTGGTGGTGTGCCCGTCGGCGCGGTCGCCGTCGAGCGCGTCGAGCAGCGCCAGCGTCCGTCCGGTCTCGTCGCGGCCGGCGAGGCGAGGGAGACGCTCGAGCGCCGGTGCCACACCGGCCAGCCCGCCGCGGGTCAGGAAGCTCGTCCCGACGTATGCGGCCTCGACGGGCTCGGCCCATGCCACGTCGTACGCCGCGAGGTCGTTGCGCGTGATCACGCCGCCGCGCTCCGCGACGAGCTCGAGTAGCGCCTCCGCGATCGAGCCGCGGTAGACGCTCTCCGCGCCCTCTTCGGCGACGAGCTCCAGCGCGCGCACGAGGCCCGGCTGCTCGAGCCGCTCTCCGGGCCGCAGCGGTCGTCCCTCAGGGGCGTAGATCCGCGCACCCTCGCGCATCATCATCACCGGCTCGAGCATCTCCAGACAGGCGACGTGAGCGGGCGGCACCGGCACGCCCTCGTGGGCCAGCCGGAGTGCCGGCCCGCACAGGTCGACCCACGGCAGCCGTCCGTGCGCCCGCCAGAGCGCGTCGAGCCCGGCGGGGACGCCCGGAACGGCGCAAGACGCCGCCCCGACGGCGTAGTGAACGAGCTCCTCGCCGAACGGAACGTCGAGCTCCAGCAGCGGCGCACCCGTGCCGCTGGGAACGGCGCAGAAGCAGTCGAGGTTGCGCACCGAGTCTGACCCGGCGTCGTAGTAGATCGCGTGACCACCCCCGAGCAGCCCGGTCATCACTGTCTCTGCGACGCAGGAGGCAAGACAGGCGGCGACCGCGGCGTCCGCCGCCGTGCCGCCGGCGTCGAGGATCTCGATTCCGGCGGCGGTGGTGGCTGGATGGCCGGCTGCAACGGCTGCTGGAAGCATCCCTGCTACCCTACGAGCAGACCGCAACCTCGGCCGTGCGTCCGCTTCCGACGGCGTGCTGGGATCGCGGAGACGTCTACTCGGAGGTCGCATTGACTTTGACCAAGGAAGCCAAGCTGGAGATCGTCGGCAAGCACGGCCGGCACGAGGGCGACACCGGTTCTCCGGAGGTGCAGATCGCCCTCCTCACGACCCGGATCAACGAGCTGACCGAGCACCTGCGTGCGCACGCGAAGGACCACTACTCGCGCCGCGGCCTGCTCAAGCTCGTCGGCCGCCGCCGCCGGCTGCTCGACTACCTCCAGCGCACGAACCTCGAGAGCTATCGCGCCCTGATCAAGGAGCTGGGCCTGAGGAGATAGGGAAACCGAAGAACCAGAACCAAGCACGGAGAGTGGAAGTTTGAGCGAGCCCCGGGAAACGGAGCCGGAGCTGACTCAAACCTCCACTCTCCACGAAGAGTGGAGGAACACATGACTGTCGTAAGCGACGTCGAGGAGCGGGTGCAGCGCGCGTCCGCGGTCCTCGGCTACACCACGGTCTCGCTGACCGTCGGTGACCAGGAGATCAGCTTCGAGACCGGCAAGCTCGCCAAGCAGGCCGACGGCGCCGTCGTCGTCCGCTCCGGCGAGACGATGGTGTTGGCGACTGCCCAGGGCCGGATGGAGACGCGCGAGGGCGCGGACTTCTTCCCGCTCACCGTCGACGTCGAGGAGCGGATGTATGCCGCCGGGAAGATCCCGGGCGGTTTCTTCAAGCGCGAGGGCCGCCCGACCGAGCGGGCGATCCTGACTGCGCGGATGATCGACCGCCCGATCCGGCCGCTCTGGCCGAAGGGCTTCCGCAACGAGGTGCAGGTGATCTGCACGGTGCTCTCGGTGGACCTCGTGACCCCGCACGACATTCTGTGCATCAACGGGGCGTCGGCGGCGCTGATGATCTCGCCGCTCCCGTTCCTCGGGCCGGTCGGCGCAGTGCGGATGGGGATGATCGACGGCAAGCTCGCCGTCAACCCGACGCTTCAGGAGTCGGAGGAGGAGTCGACGCTCGACCTGATCGTCGTCGGCACGCTCGAAGGGCTGACGATGGTCGAGGCCGGGGCGGCAGAGATCCCCGAGGATCAGCTGCTCGAGGCGCTCGACCTGGCCCATCAGCAGATCACGCGGATCTGCGAGGTCCAGCTCGAACTCGTGCGCCAGGTCGGCAAGCCGAAATGGCTCGACACCTCGCTGACCGAGGAGCTGAAGCAGACCCACGGTGGCCGCATCCGCGACCGGATCCGCCAGGACGGCCTCCGCGAGGCGTCGGGCGAGGTCGAGGAGATCTTCTCGGAGCTCTGTCCGGGGTTGACGATGGAGTCGACCGAGGAGGACATCACCCGCCAGCTCCAGGTTCGCCAGAGCCTCGGCACGCTCGTGGAGACCCTCCGGCTGGAGGCGGTCGAGGGCCCGGTCCGCGAGCAGTTCGAGGCCGAACTGCGGGCGCTCACCGACGCCGAGCAGGACTCGAAGGAGCTGAAGTCGGCGAAGCGGGGCCTGCTCTTCGACCGGATCGTCGAGAACGTCGAGCTTCCGTTCCCGGTCGGCCCGGCAACCGGTGAGGAGGAGCCGGTTGCCAAGGACACGCTGACGAAGCAGTTCCTCAAGCGCGCCGCCGAGGCGATCTACAAGAATCTCGTCCGGAAGAAGATCGCGGTCGAGAAGCGGCGGCCTGACGGCCGCGGTGCGGAGGAGATCCGCCCGATCGAGTGCGAGGTCGGCGTCTCGCCGCGCACGCACGGCTCGGCGCTCTTCACCCGCGGGCAGACGCAGATCATGACGCTGCTCACCCTCGGGACGGCGAAGGAGGGGCAGCGGATCGATGACCTCTCACTCGAGACCGACCGCCGCTACATGCACCACTACAACTTCCCGCCCTACTCGGTGGGCGAGACCGGCTTCATGCGGGGCCCGAAGCGCCGCGACATCGGCCACGGCGCGCTCGCGCAGCGGGCGCTCGAGCCGATGATCCCGGGGCCTGAGGACTTCCCGTACACGATCCGGCTCGTCTCCGAGACGCTGGAGTCGAACGGCTCGTCGTCGATGGGCTCCGTCTGCGGCTCCACCCTGGCGCTGATGGACGCCGGAGTGCCGATCAAGGCACCGGTGAGCGGCATCGCCATGGGCCTCGTCAAGGAGGGCGACGACTACGCGATCCTGACCGACATCCAGGGTGCGGAGGACCACCTCGGCGACATGGACTTCAAGGTCGCCGGCACGCGCGACGGCGTCACGGCGCTCCAGATGGACATCAAGATCACCGGTGTCACGCAGGAGATCATGCGGCAGGCGCTCGCCCAGGCAAAGCAGGCCCGCGAGTTCATCCTCGGCCGGATGGCCGAGACGATCGGCGAGACCCGCGCCGAGCTGGCCGAGAACGCACCGCGGATCTCGTCGGTGAAGATCGACCCCGAGAAGATCGGCATGGTGATCGGCAAGGGCGGCGAGACGATCCGCGCGCTCGAGACCGAGTACGACGTGCAGATCGACATCGAGGAGGACGGGACGATCCTCATTTACGCGACCGACGGCACGAAGGCGAACGCCGCGATCGCCGCGATCGAGTCGATCACCAAGGAGCCCGAGGTCGGCGACACGTACACCGGCAAGGTCGTGAAGACGACCCAGTTCGGCGCCTTCGTCGAGCTGAAGAAGGGCACCGACGGCCTGCTCCACGTGTCCAACGTCGGGCCCGGCCGGGTCGGCCACATCGAGGACGTGATCGCGCGCGGCGACGTGCTCGACGTGATCGTCCAGGAGGTGGACAAGGCCCGCGGTCGCATCGGCCTGAAGCTGGTCGCGAAGCACGAGAACGGCTCGCTCGTCCAGCCCGAGGAGCTGATCGAGCGGGCGAAGAACGCCCCGCCCCGCCCACCCGAGGAGGATCGCCCGCGCGGCGACCGCCGCGGCGGCCGCGGCGGCGGACGCCGCGAACGGGAACGCTAATCCGCAGTGCCCGCTCGGGTCGAGGCGCCGACGCTGTCGCGCGCCTCGGTCCGGGCGGTCGGCGTCGCCGCGATCCGGCTCGCGCTCGGAATCGGATTCGTCGTCGCCTCGATCCTGCGAGGTCTCGACGGCGACCCCGCGCTCGTCGCCGCAATCGCCGGCGCGCTCGTCCTGACGCTGATCGGGCTCGGGCAGCGCAGCCGGACCGGCGCCGCCGATCTTGGTGACGCGCTGCCGGTTCCGCCGGAAGCCCGGTTCGACGCAGGTTGGGTAGGGATCCTGCTCGCCTGCATCCCGAGCACGGTCGGCGTATCCGCCATGGCCGTGTTCGCACTCGTCTTCTCGCCTGCCCTCTGTGCCGTCCTCGGCGGGGTCCTGCTCGCGCTCGCCGTGCTCGCCGCCGTGTTCTGGGCGCAGCTCGAGGCGCGGGAGCGGCGGGAGGACAGACGCTACTGGGTCGAGCGCGGGCCGCGTCCGCGAGTCTACGTCGTTCCGCGCTAGGCAGCCGTGCGCCGGCCGAGGTCCCCGGTCGGCTTGCCCCGGTACATCGCCTGGTCGGCGACGCGCCACGCCTCCCCGAGCGTCGGCGCCGGCGGCGTGGCCGCGTAGCCGACCGAGGCGGCCAGCGGATAGCCGGCGAATCCCTCGTGGTCGAGCAGGGCACGATGCAGCCGCCGCGCGACCTTCCTGGAGCCGCCCTCGTCCGCGTCCGGCAGGAGGACGGCGAACTCGTCGCCGCCGACCCGAGCGAGCAGATCTCCTTCGCGGATGCTCGACGCCATCGCCGCGGCGACAGCCTGGAGGTACTCGTCGCCGACGTGGTGCCCCCGCTCGTCGTTGACCGTCTTCAGCTGGTCGACGTCGATCACGACGATCCCTGCGGGTCCCTCCACGCTCGCGAGCGCCTCCTCCCAGGCCCGGCGGTTGGGCAGCTTCGTCAGCGGGTCGATCCTGGCGTCGCGACCGACGAGGTCGAGCTGGCATTCGAGCTCGTAGAGCTTCAGCGCCGACAGCAGGAGCGGCTCAGCCGCCTCGGCGAGCCGGGCGCCGACCTCGCGGCAGAGGAGCGTGAAGCCCCGCGGCCGCGCCCTCGTATGCATCAGGGCGAGCACGCCGATGACCGGCTCCCCGACGGGCAGCACGTAGTGAGAGGTCACGCCGCACTCGAGCATCGGTGCCGGCGGAGGATCGGTTGCGGAATCCTGGACGCAGATCGGCAGCGAGTCCGCCTCGGCGAAGAAGGCGCGCATCGCCGGCAGGAAGGCCTCGGGATCGACCCCCAACGACTCGTGCTCGGCGAGCTGGAGCGCATCAAGCTCGGCGATGTAGACGAGGCCGAGGTCGCAGGAGAGCGCGACGATCGCCGACTCGGCTACGTGCCTCATCACCTCCTCGAGCCGGACGCCGCCGATCTGCGCGAGGCTCTGCACCGCGTGGAGGAGCTCGAGCTCGTCCGCGAGGCGCTTGGCCGGCGAGATCTGCGCGACTGCGGCGGCGGCATGCTCCGCTGCAGCCTCGAACGCCGACCTGCCGCTGACGTCGAGCCGGTCGGCGTCCACGCCGCCGAGGACCACGAGCACGTCCGGCGAGAGGGGCACGAAGACGGCGGTCCGGTGGTAGTAGGGACCGAAGATCTGGACGGGCTCGTCGGCGGCGACCATGACGATGCTCCTCGAGGTGATCGCCTCGCGCGCACGCGGGTCCTTCGCCGGGATCAGGTCGACGTTTCCGGCCCAGATCTCGCCGCGGCCGAGGCCGCCGACGTGCACGAAGCGCTCGGCCGTGACGCGGCGGAACACGAACACGTCCGGCGCCCCCACGGACGCAGCCGCCTCGGCGAGCGCGATCCGGTCGCCGGCCGGATCGGTCGGGTCGGTGCGAGCCGCCATGCCGAATGTATCGGTCGGCTCCGCGGGGCGCTTGATCGCTCGGACAGCGGCTACGCGTGGGTCGCCTCGGTTGAGAGCCCACCCAGCTCCTCGCGCCGGATCATCACCATCGTCGCCAGCAGCGCGGCCGCGGCGAAGCCGACCGCGACCCAGAAGGCGAGCGTGAACCCCCCGGTGAGGGCTGCCGCCTGCGTCTCGCCCTCCACGAGCAGGGTCGACGTCCGGTTCGTCGCGACGGTCGAGAACACCGCCACCCCGAGCGCGCCGCCGATCTGCTGCGAGGTGTTGAAGAGCCCGGAGGCGAGGCCCGCCTCTTGCGGTGCAACCCCGGCCAGCGCGGCGATCGAGAGCGGGACGAACGAGAAGCCCAGGCCGACGCCGATGGCGAAGAAGCCCGGCAGCAGGTCGACCCAGTACGAGCCGTCGGCAGACACCTGCGTGAACCAGACGTTGCCGAGGCCCATCAGGGTCACCCCGACGATCAGGACCGGCTTCACGCTCACCCGGGTCACCAGCGCCTGGGCGACGCCCGCCGAGACGATTGCCGTAAGCGCGACCGCGAGGTATCCGGCGCCGGTCTCGAGCGCGGACAGGCCCAGCACCTGCTGCATGTAGAGCGAGAGCATGAAGAACATCGCGAAGGTCAGGCCGCCGACCAGGAAGCTGACGACGTTCGCGCCGGTCAGCGTCCGCAGGCGTCCGAAGATGCCCAGCGGTACGAGCGGCGCGCGGGAGCGGTGCTCGACCGCGATGAAGGCCGCGTGGAGCACCGCCGAGGCGACGAGGATGCCGATCGTCCTCGCCGAGGTCCACCCGACGCGGCTCGCCTGCGTGAGCGCGTAGACGAGGAGTGAGAGCGCGCTCGTGATCAGCACGGCGCCGGCGGCGTCGAAGTGATGCTCCTCCTGGCGGGCGCGGCTCTCCCGCACCACCGGGCGAGTGAGCGCGAGGGTCGCGGCCCCGATCGGCACGTTGACGAAGAAGATCCACTCCCAGCCGAGGAACTTGGTCAGGATGCCGCCCATCAGGACGCCGACGGCGGCGCCGCTGCCGCCCATGGCGCCCCAGATGCCGAGGGCCTTGTTCCGCTCGGCGCCCTCGTCGAAGGTCGTCGTGATGATCGAGAGCGCCGCGGGTGAGAGGATCGCCGCTCCGAGACCCTGGACCGCGCGGGCGCCGATCAGCATTCCCTCGGACGTCGAGAGGCCGCAAACGAGCGACGCGACGGTGAAGAGCGCGACGCCGCCCATGAACACGCGGCGTCGGCCGAGGAGGTCGGCGGTCCGCCCGCCGAGGAGCAGGAAGCCGCCGAAGGTGAGCGCGTAGGCGCTGAGGACCCACTGGAGATCGCCGGGCGAGAAGTGGAGGTCGGCCTGGATGGACGGGAGCGCGACGTTCACGATCGAGACGTCGAGGATCACCATGAAGTAGGCCGAGCAGAGCAGGGTCAGCGCCAACCAGCGGCGCGGATCCGGGACGGCGGGTGCGGCGACTTCCACGAACGATCCTCCTTCCTGATCGGTCTGGTCCGAAACGTGAGGTTCGCCCAGCCTATTCCGACGACGAACTGGCCGGGCCGAAATGGACACGGGAGTACGATCCATTCGTGCAGGAGTACGTCCTCTCCGAGCTCGACTCGGGCGAACGCCTGATCACCGAGCGGGTCCCGACGGTCCGCTCGGTGTCGCTCGGCTTCTGGATCGCGGCCGGCTCGCGCGACGAGCCCGAGGGCAAGGCCGGGGTCACTCACTTCATCGAGCACCTGCTTTTCAAGGGGACGCGGGCCTACGACGCTCAGCGGATCGCGGAGGTCTTCGACGAGATGGGCGGGGAGCTGAACGCGGCCACCTCGCGGGAGCACACCGTCGTCTACGCGCGGGTCCCCGACAGGCACCTCGAGGACGCCCTCGACGTGATGGCCGACATGGTCTTCTCCCCGACGTTCGCCGACATCGACTCCGAGCGGGAGGTCGTACTCGAGGAGATCGCCATGGTCGAGGACGCGCCCCAGGACCTGGTCCACGACCTCTTGTCGGCGGCCGTCTTCGCCGACCATCCGCTCGGCTGTCCGGTGATCGGGCGCGTCGAGGTGATCTCGTCGATCAGCCGTCGCTCGATCTCCGCGTACCACCGGCGGGCCTACGTCGCGGGCAACGTCGTGCTCGCCGCGGCCGGCAATCTCGAGCACGAGGGGCTCCTCCGGCTGCTGGAGCAGACGGCGCGCCAACGTGTCGAGCCGCCGGCGCGACGGACGCGGGTGCGCTCACCGCTCGTGCGCGAGCCCGGACCGGGCATCCGCTTCCTGGAGAAGGACACCGAGCAGTTCCACGTCTGCGTCGGCGCGGCCGGCATCTCCCGCTCCGATCGCCGCCGCTTCGCGGCGTCCCTCCTCGACGCGATCCTCGGCGGCTCCGCCTCGTCGCGCCTCTTCCAGGAGATCCGGGAGAAGCGCGGCATGGCGTACACCGTGTACAGCTTCGGCTCGCAGTACACGGACACGGGCCTCGTCGGCGTCTACGTCGGCACCCGCGAGGAGAACCTCGACGCCTGCCTGACGATCGTGGCCGAGCAGATCGCGGACATCGCCGCCGGCAACCTGCGCGACCGGGAGCTCGAGCGTGCGAAGGAGAACCTCAAGGGCCGGATCGCGCTGTCGATGGAGTCGACCTCGAACCGGATGAGCCGGCTCGGCCGCTCGCTGATCACGGACACGGAGCTCCTCTCGCTCGACCGCGTGATAGCGGAGATCGACGCCGTCGAGCCGCGGATGCTCGCCGAGCTGGCCGGCGTGCTGCTCGATCCCACGCGGCTCTCCGCGGCGGGCATCGGCCCCAGCGAGGAGCGCTTCCGCTCGGCGGTCGAGCGGATCCATCCGGGTCTGGCCGCGGCTGCCTGAGCGCGGAATGAGAATTGTTCTCAACGGACGGGGCGGGAAGATGGGCTCCGTGCTCGGGCCGGCGCTGGAGGCCGAAGGTCACGAGCTGGTCGACCGGCTCGGGGATGCCGAGGCGATGGTCGATTTCACCAGGCCGGACGCGGTGGTCGGGAACGTAGAGGCGGCGGTGGAGGCGGGGGTGCGGTCCGTGGTGGGGACGAGCGGCGCCGACCTGACCGACGTGGGGCGGCGGGCACGGGCGGCCGGGCTGGGCGTCTTCTACGCGCCGAACTTCGCGCTCGGCGCGGTGCTGATGACGCGGTTCGCCACCGAAGCCGCTGTTCGGTTCCCCCGAGCCGAGATCGTGGAACTGCATCACGAGACGAAGGTGGACGCGCCCTCCGGGACGGCGAAGGCGACCGCGGCAGCGATGGGTACCGACCCCGTGATCCACTCCGTCCGGCTCCCCGGCATCGTCGCGCACCAGGAGGTGCTCTTCGGCGGTCCGGGCGAGCTGCTCACGATCCGCCACGACACGCTGTCCCGGGAGGCGTTCGTCCCGGGCGTGCTGCTTGCGCTGACGAAGCTGCGCGACCTCCCACCCGGCCTGACGGTTGGCCTGGACGCGTTGCTGTGAGTACCATCGACGGCGTGTTCGGCGAAGTCCTGACGGCGATCGTGACTCCGTTCCGGGAGGACGGCTCCGTCGACGTCGAGAAGTTCCGCGGGCTGGCCGGGTACCTGGTCGACCACGGCTCGGACGGCCTGGTGGTCACCGGCTCGACGGGCGAGTCGCCGACGCTCACCGACGCCGAGCGGTTCGAGCTGTACGCGGCCGCTGTGGACGCCGTCGGGGATCGCGCCACGGTGATCGCAGGCACCGGCACCTACTCGACCGAACACTCGGTGCATCTGACGGCGCGGGCCCACGAGCTCGGCGTCCACGGCTTCCTGATCGTCACGCCGTACTACAGCAAGCCTCCGGCGCGCGGCATTGTCGCCCATTTCCGGACGATCGCCGAGGTCAGCGACCGCCCGATCGTGGTCTACAACATCCCCGGCCGGGTCGTGATCAACATCGAGCCCGAGACGATGGCGGAGCTCGCCGAGCTACCGACGGTCAGGGCCGTGAAGCAGGCGAACGACGACCTCGACCAGGCCCGCCGCATCGTCGAGCTCGGTCTGGAGCTCTACGCCGGCGACGACAATCTGGTCCTCCCGTTCCTCCGCCTCGGCGGCGTCGGCGGTGTCTGCGTGCACAGCCACGTCGTCGGTCCGCAGGTCAAGCGGATGATCGAGAGCTTCCGGGCGGGAGACGAGGACGGAGCGACGCGCATCAACGAAGAGATCCAGCCGGCGTACGACCTCTTCAAGGTCGCGCCCAACCCGATCGCGATCAAGGCAGCGTTGAACCTCCTCGGCCACGACGTCGGCGGCCTGCGGTTGCCGCTCGTGTCGGCGACCGACGAGGAGATCGGGCGCGTGCGCGACTGCCTCGAACGCCTGGGCCTGAGGGTTCCCACCCCCGCCTGAGAGTCCCGCCCAACGGCCCCGGATACACTCTGCGGGTGACAGCGGCACTCCTGCGCGTCATTCCGCTCGGCGGCCTCGGCGAGGTCGGCAAGAACATGACCGTGTTCGAGCACGAGCACGGCTCGCTGGTCGTGGACGCTGGGCTCGCCTTCCCGCGGGACGAGCACCTCGGCGTCGATCTCGTCCTGCCGGACTTCTCCTACCTCCAGGAGCGACCGGGCAGCGTCCACGCGGTCGTCCTCACGCACGCGCACGAGGACCACGTCGGCGCGCTGCCGTACCTGCTCCGCGAGGTTCGCGTCCAGGAGGTGTGGGCGACGCGGCTCACGCTCGGGATGATCGGCTCGAAGCTCGACGAGCATGGCCTGCAGCGGTCGACTGAGC
>JBKOVQ010000252.1:0-19785 GCA_046723985.1 Actinomycetota bacterium
CGAGGTTGAGCCGTCGCTGTACGCGGCCGACTTCGCCCGGCTCGGCGACCAGATCGAGACCCTGCTGCACGCGGGCGCCCGCATCTTCCATTTCGACATCGGCGACGCCCATTTCGTCGAGCCGGTCACGATCGGCCCGATCGTGCTCGAGTCGATCGCCCCGCTCATCCACCGGGGCGGAGGGGTGGTCGACTGCCACCTGATGGTGGACGATCCCGCCCACCACTTCGCCGCGCTTCAGTCCGCCGGTGCGGACAGCGTCACCTTCCACGTCGAGGCGGCTGCCGACCCGGTCGAAATGGCCGGCAGGGCGCGCGGCCACGGCTTCCAGGTCGGGCTCGCGCTCAAGCCGGAGACCGCGGTCGAGGACGTCGTCCCGTCCGCGCACGCCTTCGACCTGATCCTCTGCATGAGCATCCACCCGGGTTACTCGGGCCAGGCGTTCATGAAGGAGGCGCTCGGTCGCCTCGAGCAGCTGCGCGCGCTCACTCCGGACGGCGTCCACGTCCAGGTCGACGGCGGGATCTCGCACGACAACATCCGCAGCGTCTACGACGCCGGCGCGGATGTGATCGTCTGCGGCTCGGCGATCTTCGAGAGGAAGGACCTGCCGCGGGCATACCGCCGCCTCGTCCAGCTTCTCGCATGAGAGACGAAGCCGAGCACAGAGGCGACAGTGAGGCTGTCGGCCTCGGTGCGAGGCGATGTCGTGACGCCCACGGCGTCAGCTACCTGGAGCGGGCGATCGAGCTCGCCGAGCGTGGGCGCGGCACCACTCGGCCGAATCCGGTCGTCGGCGCAGTAGTGGTCGCGGCCGGCGAGGTGGTCGGCGAAGGTTGGCACGAGCGCAAGGGTGGGCCACATGCGGAGGTGGTCGCGCTCGAGGCGGCCGGCGACCGCGCCCGCGGCTCGACGCTCTACGTGACCATGGAGCCCTGCGGCCACCACGGGACGACGCCGCCCTGTACGGAGGCGGTGCTCCGCGCAGGGGTGGCGAGGGTGGTTGCGGGCTCGCTCGACCCGAACCCCGAGGCGGGCGGGGGCCTCGAGACGCTGGCGGCCGCGGGAGTCGCGGTCGAGCACGCCGACTCGTTCGAGGCGCGCGCGCAGAACGAAGCATGGCGGACATGGATCGCCTTCGACCGACCGTTCGTCACGCTCAAGCTGGCGGTCACCGTCGACGGCCGCGTGACGGTGCCGGGCTCGCGTTGGGTGACCGGTGAGGAGAGCCGCCGCCGCGTCCACGAGCTACGGGCCGCCTCGGACGCGGTTGCCGTCGGCATGGGCACCGTGCGGGCGGACGACCCACGCCTGAACGCGCGCGGCATCGATGCCGGCCGCCAGCCGCGCCGGCTGGCCTTCGGCCACGGCCCGCTCGCGTCCGGCTCCGAGCTCGAGCTCCTCGCCGGGCCGCTCGAGGAGGAGTTGCAGCGCCTCGCGGTCGAGGGTATCCAGTCGCTGCTGCTCGAAGGCGGACCGACGCTCGCGACCGCGTTCCTCGAGCGCGACCTGGTCGACCGCCTGCTCGTATTCGTCGCTCCGACGCTCGCCGGTGAGGGGCCGATGCTCCTGGGCTCGCTCCCGGGGACGATCGAGCTCCATCGGCTCAGAGCCGAGCTGATCGGCGCCGACGTATTGCTCGATGCCTACGTCAATGAGCCCTGAGGACCGGCTCGTCGGCCTCCTGTCGCGCTGGCTCGCGGGCCACCTCGACAACACGCAGCTGCGGACCGGCATCGAGGGCGCCGGCCGGCACGGTCTCTCAGTCGACCAGGCCGAGGCGCTGGACGACCTGGTTGCCGCCCTCGACCGGGCGGGCCCGAGCGGCCGCGGCGACCTCGAGATGGTCGTCCGAGAGACGCTCGAGGCGCTGGCACTCGGCTAGCCACTAGCCTAGAGCCGTGTTCACCGGACTGGTCCGTGAGGTCGGCACCGTCGTCTCGTTCGAGGACGGGCGCCTGCGCGTGGAATCGAGCATCGCCGCCGCGATCGGTGATTCTGTCGCGATCGACGGGGTTTGCGTCACCGTCGTCGACGGGGACCGGAAGACGCTCGCCTTCGACGCCGTCCCCGAGACCCTCGCGCGGACGACGATCCGCCGCCTCGAGCCCGGCGCAGCGGTCAACCTCGAGCCCGCGCTCAGAGCCGGCGACGCGCTCGGCGGCCACTACGTCCAGGGCCACGTCGACGATGTCGGCCGAATCCGCTCGGTCGAGCCCGAAGGCAACGGCCGGCGCGTCTGGGTCGACGCGCCGCCGGAGGTCCTCCACTTCTGCGTCGAGAAAGGCTCGATCGCCGTCGACGGCGTCTCACTGACCGTCGCCGACCTCGACGGCGACGGCTTCGCGGTCGCGCTCGTCCCGCACACGCTCGCAGTGACCACGCTCGGCGACGCGGCGTCCGGTGACGAGGTCAACCTCGAGTCGGACGTCCTCGCGAAGTACGTCGAGAAGCTCGTAGGGCTACGATCTGGGCATGGTGACGACGGCTGAGCCGCGCACGTTCGCGTCGATCGAGGATGCGATCGACGACGTCCGCAACGGGAAGTTCGTGGTCGTCGTCGACGATCCGAACCGCGAAAACGAGGGCGACCTCGTGATCGCCGCCCAGTTCGCGACGCCCGAGGCGATCAACTTCATGGCCACGCACGCCCGAGGGCTGATCTGCCTCTGCCTGAGGGAGGAGCGCTGCGACGAGCTCGAGCTGCGGCAGATGACCGACCACAACGAGGCTCCCCTCGGTACCGCCTTCACCGTCTCGATCGAGGCGCGCGAGGGCGTGACAACGGGCATCTCCGCCGCCGATCGCTCGCGGACGATCCAGGTTGCGATCGACCCCAAGTCGACGCCGCACGACCTCGTCCAGCCGGGTCACGTCTTCCCGTTGCGTGCTCGCGACGGAGGCGTCCTGCGCCGCGCGGGACAGACCGAGGCGTCCGTCGACCTCGCGCGGCTCGCCGGCCTGTACCCGGCGGGCGTCGTCTGCGAGATCATGAACGAGGACGGGACGATGGCTCGCGTCGCCGACCTGATCCCGTACTGCGAGCGGCACGGTCTGAAGCTCGTCGCCGTTTCCGATCTCGTCGAGTACCGCCGCCGGCACGAGAAGCTGGTCGTGCGCGAGATCGCCGTACGCCTGCCCACCGAGTACGGGGAGTTCCAGGCGATCGCGTTCCGCGAGAAGCTGACCGGCAAGCACCACGTGGCGCTCGTCCACGGGGAGGTCGACGGCGCGGAGGACGTCCTCGTCCGCGTCCATTCGGAATGTCTGACCGGCGATGTCTTCCACTCCCTCCGCTGTGACTGCGGCGACCAGCTGTACACCGCGCTGCGGCGGATCGCCGCCGAAGAGCGCGGCGTGCTCCTGTACATGGCTCAGGAAGGCCGCGGGATCGGGCTCCTGAACAAGCTCAAGGCGTACGAGCTCCAGGAGCAGGGCCTGGACACCGTCGACGCCAACCTCGCGCTCGGCTTCGCCGCCGACGAGCGCGAGTGGGGGATCGGAAACCAGATCCTGGCCGACCTCGGGCTGACCACGATCCGGCTCCTGACCAACAACCCGAAGAAAGTGTCGGGGCTGGAGGCGTACGGCCTCCGGGTCACGGAGCAGGTGCCGATCGAGGTGCCGCCGAACGGAGAGAACCTCCGCTACCTCCAGGCAAAGCGTGAGAAGCTGGGACACCGGCTCCACCACCAGGACCTCAAGTTCGAACCCGAAACCGAATGAGCGAGTTGGACGACTCCCACGACTGGCCGCTGCGCGACTTCTCGGCGCGGCTGCGTCCGCCCAGCCCGCCGGACGAACAAGCCGACGAGGAGCGGGAGGAGCCCCCCGCCTTGACGCAGCAGTTCGCCGTCGAGGAGCAGGAGGAGCCGGAGCCCGAGCCGACACCCGAGCTGCCTCCGACGGACGCCTCCGAGGTGGAAGTCCTCTACGACGAGGACGACCCGGTCCCAGCCGCAGCCGACGACGATCCGGCGCCGGCCGCCGCCGAGGAGCCGGAGTCGGCAGCGGCCGCTCCGGAGGAGCAGGCGCCGAGGGCACCCGGGGTCGAACCGGAAGAGGACGAGGAGGAGGAGCAGCAGGCGCCCGCCGAGCTCGCCGCCGTCCCGGCGCCTCCGGCGGTCGAGGAACAGCAGGACGAAGAGCCGGAGCCGGAGCCGCAGCACGCGGTCGGTGACCTCCAGATCCCCGACGGCTGCTCGGTCCTGGAGGGCGCGCCGACCGGTCAGCGGCGGACGGTCGCGATCGTGGTCAGCCGGTTCAACGGCGAGATCACGAATCGGCTGCTCGAGTCTGCGCTCGGAGCTCTGGACGAGGCCGGAGTCTCGCGTGAGGCAGTGCTCGTCATGCCGGTTCCCGGAGCGTTCGAGCTGCCGATCGCGGCGATGGCGCTCGCGAAGACCCGCCGCTACTCCTGCGTCGTCGCCCTCGGCTGCGTCATCCGCGGCGAGACACCGCACTTCGACTTCGTGGCCAGCGAGGCGGCGAGCGGCCTCCAGCTCGCCGGCATCGAGACCGGCGTGCCCGTCTCGCTCGGTCTGCTCACCTGCAACACGGCCGAGCAGGCCGAGGCGCGCGTCGACCGGGGCGCGTGGGCGGCGCGAACCGCGCTCGAGATGGCCGACGCGTTCGCGCAACTCCGTACGGCCGTCGCCAGAGGCTGACCTAGCTGTAGTTCCTGAGCACGTTGGTTCATCCGGGCCTCCTTGGAGGCTGAGGGCTGCCAAGCACTCTCGGTCAGTCCCAAGGAGGGGATCCGGATGAGGCTTCACGGTAACGCGGCTCTCAGCTGGCAGGGTCGGCGTCGGTTGGCGCGTAGGTTGCGGATGACCGCGGCGGAGATCGCGGAGACGCTGGCGATGCCGCTCTCGACCGTTTCGGCGGCCTTGCGCCGAGTCGGGATGGGCCGCTTGGGCCGGATGGGGCTCGAGCAGCCGATCCGCTACGAGCGGACACGGCCAAGCGAGCTCGTCCACATCGACATCAAACGGCTTGGCCGGATCGAGGGCGGCGCCGGCAAACGCTGGCCGGACGGACTCCGCCAGCACTACAGCCGCACCGTCACCGACGCCGCCGGCAAACGCCGCAACACCGTCGGCTGTGAGTACCTCCACATCGCCGTCGACGACCACTCACGGCTCGCCTACGCCGAAGTGCTCCCCGACGGCGGCGACCGGCACATCCGCTCGCCGCGCAGAGGGGACACGCTACACTTCTCGGCCGCATGTCCAAGATCTGCTCCGTCTGCGGGAAGAAGCCGGCGTTCGGCAATCACCGGAGTCACTCTATGGTGGCGACGAAGCGGCGTTTCGACCCCAACCTCCAGCGCGTCCGCATCGTCGTGGGCGGCACGCCCAAGCGCGCGTACGTCTGCACGCGCTGCCTGAAGAGCGGCAAGGTCACCAAAGCCTGAGCAACCGCGCGGGGCCGCGCGGGGTCTAATGTCGCGCATGGACTTCGTCCTCGCGTCCTCCGACCTCGGCCGCGTCGCGATCACCGGTGACGCGATCGCGCAGATCGTCGGCGTGACCGCGGCCGAGTGCTACGGCGTCGTCGGTACGAAGCGCACCGGAAGGCTCGCGCGGCTGCGGATGGGCGATCGGACGACCCGGGGGATCGAGATCTCCGGCGACGAGCGCGGCGTGTCGATCGCGCTGCACGTGGTCGTGGAGCACGGCCTCAACCTCGCCGAGGTCGCCGCCGCCGTCCGTAACCGCGTCGCGTACGAGGTGGGGCGGATGACCGGGCTCGAGGTCGCGTCGGTGGAGGTGCACATCGAAGCTGTGAAGGTCACCGCATGACCGTCGCTCGCCTTCGGCTCGCTCTCGCGGGGGGAACGGCCGGTTCCCCCCACGAGCCCCCCTCCCCTTCGTCTTCACGGCGGCCGGCACTGGGCCGCGCCCGCAATGTCGGTCGCGGCGACGGAAACCACTCGGAGATCGATCCATGAGCGCCGGCGATCTCGCCGCCGCCCGCCGGCTCATCGGGGCAGCGGCGGCCGCAGCCGAGGCGAGCCGCAGAAGGATCGACGACCTGAACGTCTTTCCCGTTCCGGACGGCGACACGGGCACGAACCTGTCGCTGACCGTGCGCGCCGTCGCGGAGGCGCTGGACGCGCTCGAAGAGGTCGATCGCGCCCGCCTCGCACGGGAGGTCGCCCGCGCGGCGCTGATGGGGGCACGCGGCAACTCGGGCGTGATCCTGTCCCAGATCGTCCGCGGCTTCGTGGACGTCGTGGGCGGAGCGGTAGCGAGCGACTCGCCGACGCTTGCCCGGGCATTTCGCTCGGCGAGCGACGCCGCCTACAGAGCCGTCCGGAAGCCGGTCGAGGGGACGATGCTGACGGTGATCCGTGGGCTGGCCGAGGAGGCCGAGGCCAGGGCCCGGGCGCAACCCGACCTGCCGCCGGCGGACCTGCTCCGAGCCCTCGTCAGCCGCGCGGAGGAGGTTGTCGCAGAGACGCCGCAGCAACTCGAGATCCTCCGGCGAGCGGGAGTCGTCGATGCGGGCGGGGCGGGCCTGCTCGAGCTCCTGCGCGGGGTCACAGCCGCGGTGACGGGCGAGACGCTCCCCGAGATGCCTCCGCTGGAGGAGGTGGGCGTCGACGCGATCCATCAGGAGCAGTCGCGGTACCGCTACTGCACCGTGTTCGTCGTCGAGGGCGAACAGCTCGACCCGGGCGACATCGAGGTAGCGCTCGAGCCGCTCGGCGATTCGCTGATGGTGGTCGGCGACGAGTCGGCCCTGAAGGTCCACGTTCACACCGACGATCCGGGTGTCGCGCTCTCCCTCGGCGCTGCCCGCGGTGTCCTCGAAGGCGTCGAGATCGCCAACATGCACCGGCAGAGGGAGGAGCGCGAGACCCGGCTGCTCGAGCTCGTCCCTTCCGGCCAGGCGACCGAGGTGGTCGCAGTCGTTGCCGGCGACGGAAACGAGCGGATCTTCCGCAGCCTCGGAGCCGCGCAGATCGTTGACGGCGGCCGGTCGATGAACCCGTCGACCGCCGACATCCTCGTGGCCGTGGACGCGACCGCGGCACCGGAGGCAATCGTGCTCCCAAACAACCCGAACGTGGTCCTGTCGGCCGAGCAGGCGGCGACTCACGCCGCCAAGCCGGTCCTGGTCGTCGCCACGCGCTCGATCCCGGCCGGGATCTCGGCCATGGTCGCCTTCGACGGCTCGCACACGGCCGCGGAGAACGCCGCCGAGATGGAGCAGGCGGTCGCCGCCGTCGCCACTGGGGCGGTGACGACCGCTTCGCGCGAAGTGCGGCTCGACGGGCTGACGGTCGAGAAGGGCGCATACCTCGGGCTCGCGGACGGCGAGCCGGTCGCTGGCGGCGCTTCCTTCGAGGGCGTCTCCGTCGCGGTCGTCGCAGGCCTCCTCTCGGAGCCGCGGAGCGTGCTGACGATCCTCACTGGGGAGGAGGCGCCCGAGCTGAACGGCCTGCTCGGACGGATCTCCGGCGAATACCCCGACGTCGAGGTCGACGTCCAGGAGGGCGGCCAGCCGCACTACCACCTGCTCCTGTCGGCGGAATAGACTGCCCGCCTTTCGCGCGCCGGCGGGCTTTGCCCGGGGGCGCTGCCCGGCTAGCATCGCGAGGTGTGCCCCTCCGGGTTCTCCTGATCGACGACAACGACGTCTTCAGACACGCGCTCGAGGTTCTCCTCACGCTCCGCGGCGACATCGAGATCGCCGGATCGGATCCCGACGGAGTCGACGTTCTCGAGCGCTGCGTCCAGCTCCGTCCCGACGTCCTCCTCGTCGACTACCGGCTGCCGGGCCTCGACGGCGTCCAGATCACGAAGCTCGTCCGGGAGCACCATCCCGAGACGGCAGTGGTCGCGCTCACCGCCGCGGCCGGAGAGCGCGAGGTCGAGGCCCTGCTCGAGGCCGGCGCCGTCTCCTGCATCGGCAAGGACCAGCCGCTCGACGCGATCGTGGACGCCGTCCGGTCGGCGGCCCGCCTCGAAGCGGCGGGCTGATGGACCTCACTGCCGAGAACACCGCGATCGTCCTCGACTCGACCGCCGACTTCCCGCAGGGCCCCGAACGGTTCGCCAACTGGCGGATCGTCCCGCTCTACGTCCGGTTCGGCGACGAGACGTTCCGCGACTACACGGAACTCGGCCCGGATGAGTTCTACGAGCGGCTCCGCGGCGCCTCGGAGCTGCCTTCGACGTCCCAGCCCACGCCTGCCGACTTCCTGCGGACGTACCAGGAGCTGGAGGCGTACGACCGGATCCTGTCCCTCCACATCCCGCAGACCCTGTCCGGCACGGTGCAGAGCGCCCGCGTCGCGGCGGACGAGCTCGGGGACGGGAAGGTGCGGGCAATCGACAGCGGCACCGTCTCGGCAGGGCTTGCGCTGCTTGCGCTCGGGGTCCAGGCACGCCTCGAGCGGGGCACGACCGACGAGGAGGTCGACGCGCTCGTCGACCGGTTCCAGCGGGAGAGCAGGATCGTCTTCACCGTCGACACGCTCGAGTTCCTCGCCAAGGGCGGGCGGATCGGCAAGGCGGCGGCGATGGCGGGCACGCTGCTGAACATCAAGCCCATCCTGGCGATCGAGCACGGCGAAGTCGTCCCGGTGAAGCGCGTACGCGGCGCCCACAAGGCGTTCCTCGAGTTCGTCGAGGCCTTCGAGCAAGGCAGCGTCGACCGTCCTTCACTCAAGGTCGGCATCGCCTATGCGGACGCGCCCGACCGGCTCGAGGCGCTCCGCGAGCTCGTCCGCCGCACCCGGCCGCAGGCGCAGGTCGAGGTCGAGACGACCCTCGGCGCCGTCGTCGGGACGCATGCCGGCCCCGGGGCCGTCGGTTTCTTCTGGTTCGACGACGGGGACGGGTAGGCAGGATGGCGAGCGGGAATCCGTTCGGCCACGTCGACCTGCGCGTGACGTCGATGGAGAAGGCGCTGCTGTTCTACGAGGCGCTGCTGCCGGCACTCGGGTTCACGCAGCGCTACCACAGCGAGGAGTGGAAGGTGTGGGGGGCGCACGAGCCGCCGCTCCCCGCGACCGCATATTTCGGGATCACAGAGACCCCCGGCCACGTGCCGAACGAGAACCGGATCGCGTTCTGGGCGGCCGACCCGGCCGAGGTCGACCGCGTCGCGGCGGTCGTCGGAGGCGCCGGCGGCCGTGACCTCAGCGGGCCGAAACGCATGCCCTACGGGCCGGACTACTACGCCGTCTACTTCGCCGACCCGTGCGGAAACCGGTTCGAGGTCTACTTCCGGCAGGCCGGCTGAGCCCGCCGGACCGGTACCTATACTCGGACCGAGGTGACGCGCCCGACGGGCTTTGCAACCATGGACCGGCCCGAGGCCTGGCCGCGCCTGCGCGGGGAGCCGCGGCCCGAGCGGCTGGCGGCGCCGCTCGAGTCACTCGAGGGGGTCGGGCCGAGGATCGCCGCGAGGCTGAAGAAGCTCGGCCTTGCCACCGTCCGCGACCTGCTCGAGCACCGCCCTCGGGACTACCAGCGCTCGGTCGGTGAGAGCCGGATCGTCGACCTGTTCGGCGAGCAGGAAGCAGTGATCGTCGCGGAGGTCAAGAGCGTCTCGCTGCGGCGCACGCGCCGGCGCCTGACCGTCCTGAAGGCGACCGTCGCGGACGACAGCGGCTCGATCCCGGCCGTCTGGTTCAACCAGGACTGGTTGAAGGACAAGCTCCAACCCGGGACGCGCGTCCGCCTGCGAGGCCAGCTGCGCCGGAACGAGTTCAACGTCAAGTCGTACGACCTGAACGGCGCGACCGCGACCGCCGACTTGGCGCCGATCTACCCGGCGGGCGAGGAGATCACGCCGCCGCGGCTCCGCGCCCTGGCCGACCGTGCGCTCGAGCTCGTCCCGAACGAGCCGGATCCGCTTCCGGCGGCGTTGAAGCAGCGAGAGCGTCTGCCGCGGCGCGCCGACGCTTTGCACGCGATGCATCGCCCGCGGACTCTCGAGGAGGCGGAGGAGGGGAGACGCCGGCTCGCCTTCGACGAGCTGCTTCTCCTCCAGCTCGGGCTGGCGCGCCGGACGCGCGAGCGCGAGAGCGAGGTTGCACCCGCGCTGGGGGAGCCGGGCGAGCTGCTCGAGCGCTACCGGGCAGCGCTCCCGTTCGAGCTGACCGAGCACCAGGAGGTCGCGATCGCCGACATCGACCGCGATCTCGCCCGGCCGACGCCGATGCAGCGGCTCCTCCAGGGAGACGTTGGGTCGGGCAAGACGGCGGTGGCGCTGTACGCGCTCCTGCGCGCGGTCGAGTGCGGCTACCAGGGCGCTCTGATGGCGCCGACCGAGACGCTCGCCGAGCAGCACTTCCTCACGGTCGAGGAGCTGTGCCGCGACCTCGGCGTCACCTGCGGCCTGCTGACGAGCTCGGTCGGGAAGCGCGTGCGCGACGCCGCCGCTGGCGCGTCGATCCTCGTCGGCACGCACGCGCTCATTCAGGAGGGGGTCGACCTGGCGAACGTCGCCGTCGCCGTGGTCGACGAGCAGCACCGCTTCGGAGTCGAGCAGCGCAAGGCGCTCGGGCTTGGAAGGTCGTCGCGGCCAAGTCGCGACGACCCCACGCAGGGACCGGCTCCGCAAGCGGAGCCGGGGGCTGAAGGGCGAACACCGCACGTCCTGCACATGACCGCAACCCCTATACCGCGCACACTCGCGCTCACCGTCTACGGCGACCTGGCCGTCAGCGAGATCGCCAAGCCGCCGGCGTCGCGACGGCCGGTGGTGACCAGCTGGATCGAGGAGCGGCGCGCTCCCGAGGCGTACCGGCGCCTGACGCGGCTGCTCCGCGAGGGCCGTCAGGCGTACGTCGTCTGCCCGCTGATCGAGGAGTCGGAGACGTCACGAGCGCGGGCGGCGGAGCAGGAGGCGGCGCGGCTGCAGCGTGCGGAACTACGCGGTTTCCGGGTCGGCTGCATGCACGGCAGGCTGAAGCCGGCCGACCGCCGCGAGCTGATGGCGCGGTTCAAGGCGCGCGAGCTCGACGTCCTGGTCGCCACGACCGTGATCGAGGTCGGCGTCGACGTCCCGAACGCGACGGTGATGATCGTCCAGGAGGCCGACCGCTTCGGCCTCGCGCAGCTGCACCAGCTCCGGGGCCGAGTCGGTCGCGGAGCGGAGCAGTCGTTCTGCCTGCTGGTCTCGCGGCCGAAGGACGAGCTGACCGAGGCCGCGACCCGCCGCCTGGAGGCGCTCGTCGGGACGACGGACGGGTTCGAGATCGCCGAGGTCGACCTCGAGCTCCGTGGCGAGGGCCAGCTCCTCGGAACGCGCCAGTCGGGCCTCTCCGACCTCCGGTTCACGAAGCTTCGCGCCGACCGCCCGCTCCTGGAGCGGGCGCGGGCGGCGGCGCAAGAGCTGATCGACGTCGAGGGCCCGCTCGACGACGCGCTGGCGGAGCTGTTCCCGGACGAGGGGCTCGCCGCCTAGGCCGCTGCGGCGGCGGCGGCGTTGATGTCGCGGCCGAGCAGGAGGCCGTTGTAGGCGAACTCCTCCTCACGGAGCGCCCGGTTGTAGTAGCGGAGGGCGTCGCCCTTCAGCGAGCCGCCGTGCATCGCGTGGATCCACGTCGGGTCGAGCTCCTCGATCCGGTCCACGACCGTGCGCACCGGGTTCTCGTGGGCGAAGATCCCGATCCCGCGGTAGACGTCGAGCATCGCCGCGGACAGGTTTTCGCTCACGACCGGCGGGTGGTCGCCCGGCTGCAGGTACAGGTCGGATGGGAAGAGGCTTCCGGTCGACTCCTCGAACACCATCATCGAGTCCCAGTGGTGGACGTGCGGCGTCTCCAGGAAGCGGAGCGTGTGGCGGCCGAGCCCGAGCCGCTCGCCATCCATGAAGCTCCGCACGCGCTCGGTGTCGACGCCGAAGCTCGCCGCGTTCAGCTGGATCGAGAGTGCCGAGCCGACGAGCTCCGCCCCGGGCGCCTCGCGCATGAAGCGATCCATGCCGCCGTTCTCGTCACCCTCCCAGTGGAGGAGCACGAGGTTCGCGAGCCTCGCCGGGTCGAGCACCTCGCGGATGGCCTTGCGGATGTTCTCGTAGAGGAAGTCGTCTCCATGACTCCTCCTTTGATTGCACGGGTCTGTGTAGTGATCGACTATAATTCATAAGACACGTTTGTGCAACGATTTCTTCCATGACCCGAAAGTACGAGCTCAAGAAACGCGCGGAGCGGCAGGAGGAGACGAGGCGGCGCATCGTCGAGGCGGCGATCCGGCTGCACCGGACGAAGGGGCCTGCGCGGACGACGTTCAGCGACATCGCAGCGCTCGCCGGCGTCCAGCGGCACACGCTCTACCGGCACTTCCCCGACGAGCGCCAGATGAGTCTCGCCTGCTCGGGCCACCATTTCGAGCTCAACCCGCCACCGGATCCCGCCGCGTGGGGCGGGATCGCCGACCCGCGCGAGCGTATTCGGGTCGGACTGGACGGGCTCTATTCCTGGTACGAGCGCAACGAGGACATGTTCGCGTGCGTGTTCCGAGACGCCGAGGTCGATCCGCTGACGCGCGAGATGTTCGAGCTCCGGGGCGCGGAGCCGATGAGCCGGATCCGCGCCGCGCTGGCGGTCGGCCTGGGGAAGGGCAAGCGCCGGCAGGCGGCCCTCGACCTCGCGCTCGACTTCCACGCCTGGCGTCGCCTGCGGTCCAGCGGCCTCGGGGCGGGAGAGGCAGCGGAGCTCATGGCCGACACCGTCGCCCACGCCTAGCGGTGCTTACTCTTCCGCGCGTGCGGATCATCGCCGGCGAGCATCGCGGAGCGCGCATCTTCGCGCCCAAGGGCGACGAGACCCGGCCGACCTCGGATCGCGTCCGCGAAGCCGCCTTCGACCTGATCGGGCCTGTCGACGGCTCCTCGGTGCTCGACCTGTTCGCGGGGTCGGGCGCCATGGGGCTGGAGGCGCTCTCCCGAGGCGCCGCGTCGGCCGTCTTCGTCGAGAGCGACCGCGACGCCTGCCGCGCCATCGACCGAAACATCGCGAAGCTGTGCCTCACCGGCGCGACAGTGCTCCAGCGGGACGTCTTCCAGGTGCTCGCGACGCAGACGAAGACGTACGACCTGGTCCTGGTCGACCCGCCCTATGACTTCGACGACGACGCCAGGCTCGCCCCATACCTTGTCCGGGCGCTTGCCCCGGATGGGCTCGTGGTCTACGAGACGACCTCCCGCCGCGAGCCCACTCTCGAGGGCCTGAAGACGCGCACTGCGCGCACGTACGGCTCCGCACGCCTTACGCTGTTCGCGCGTTGATCACCGCCATCTCCCCCGGAACCTACGACCCGGTGACGCTGGGCCACGTCGACGTCATCCGTCGCGCGGCGACCATCTTCGACCGTGTCGTCGTCGGCGTTGTCCGGCATCCGGTCCACAAGGAGCCGACGTTCACGATCGACGAGCGGGTCCGGTTCGTGCGGGACGCGCTCGCCGACGTCTCGAACGTCGAGGTCGACGTCTTCGGCGAGCTCGTCGTCGAATTCGCCCGGCGTTGGCAGGCGAAGGCGATCGTGAAAGGACTGCGGGTGATCTCCGACTTCGAGTGGGAGTTCCAGATGAACCAGCTCAACCGCCACCTCGCGCCGGAGATCGAGACGGTGTACGTGATGGCCAGCCCGCTCTACTCGTTCATCTCCTCCAGCGGCGTGAAGGAGATCGCCGCGTTCGGGGGAAACGTTGACGAGCTGGTTCCGCCGGCGGTCGCCGCCAGGTTCCGCGAACTCTTCCCGGAAGGGCGCGGCGGCGCCCCGACCAGCCCGCAAGAGTAGACTGGAGCCCCATGGACGTACTGGTACTCATCGACAAGCTCGACGATCTGGTTCACAACGCGAAGGCGGTGCCCCTCACCGACCAGGTGCGGATCGACCGCGAGGAGATCTACGACATCCTCGATCAAATGCGCGCAACGATCCCGGAGGAGATCAAGCAGGCCCGCTGGATCGTGAAAGAGCGGCAGGAGATGCTCGCCGAGGCGAAGCGGGAGTGCGACCGGATTCTCGGCGAGGCACGAGAGCAGGCGGCCCGCGAAGCCTCGCAGACCGAGATCGTGAAGCTCGCCGAACGCCAGGCGCAGGAGATCATCGACGAGGCTCGCCGGCAGGCTCGCGAGACCCGCCTCGAGATGGAGGACTGGGCCGACGGCATTCTCTCGACGCTCGAGGTCAACCTCGACAAGTTCCTGACCGCGGTCAAGCGCGGCCGCGAGCGGCTCCAAGAGCGCTCGCAGGAGAACGTCGTCGCCGGCGTCTCCTCGGACGGCGACGAGGCGTATTAGGCAGCTTCGACGGCCGCCCCGGCAGGGGCCGTGATCTGCCGGCAGAGCTCGACGAACGCTTCAGCCGCGCGCGTGCGGCGGCGGTCGCGGTGCCACGCGATCCCGATCAGCCGGGGCGGAACACGCTCCCCGAGGTCGACCACCTCGACCGTAGCATCGGTCTCGTCGACGGTCAGGCGCGGGACGATCGCGATTCCGACGCCGGCGGCGACGAGGCCCTGCACCGTTCCGTTGTCGTCGGAGCGGAACGCGATGTGCGGCTCGCGCCCCGCCTGGCGGAGTCGGTCCTCCACGTGCTTGGTCGTGCGGCACGTCCGGTGCGAGATCAGCGGGTGCTCTACGAGCTCCCGCAGGCTCGGCGCACGTTCGCGCGCGGCCAGCGGCGAGCCCGCCGGCACCACGAGCACGTAGGGATCACGGAACAGCTCGACGCTTTCGTAGGGGCCGGGCTCGAGCGGCAGGACGACGAAGCTGAGATCGAGGTCGCCGCGCTCGACGAGGGTGAGCAGGTCACGGTCGTCCGCGGACTCCTGGAGCGTGACCTCCACCTGCGGCCAGTCGGCACAGAACTCACGGACGAGATCGGGCAGGACCCGGGCGCCCACGCTCTGGTACGTCCCGATCCGGAGCGGACCCGCGTCCCCGGCATCGAGCGCCGCGAGGTCGGCCTGGGCCGCCTGGAGCCGAGCCGAGATCGCATCCGCGTGACGGAGCAGGAGCTCACCGGACTCGGTCAGCGATACCGGGCGCGGACCGCCCGGCCGTTCGAGCAGCCGTCGGCCGACGATGCGTTCTAGCATCGCGATTTGCTGGCTGATTGCGGACTGCGTGTACCCGAGCTGTACGGCCGCGCGGCCGAACGTGCCCGTCTCCGCGATCGCCTTCAGCGCGATCAGATGCCGGAACTCGAGGCCGAGCCAGCTCGATTGTGGGCTATCAGCTTCCATGATGGTTACGAAAGCTTAGACGATTTGTGCTAATCGATGCCGGGCAGGCAGGCTTGGGGCATGGCATTCGCCATCGTCTTCGCGGTTCTCATCCTCGCCTGCGTCCTCTCGATCCTCGGCCCCGACGGTCGGGACTACGACGTGAACGACCGGCGGGGTTGGTGGCCCGGTCATCGCAGCTGAGCGGCCGGGTCTGGCTCGGCCTCGCGGTCGTCTACCTCGTCTGGGGCTCGACGTACCTCGGGATCGACCTCGCCGTTCGGACGATGCCGCCGTTCCTGATGGCGGCGGTCCGGTTCCTGATCGCCGGCGGCCTCCTGTACGCGTGGGCGGTGCGTCGGGGAGACACCCATGAGCGGCCGACAGCAAGGCACTGGCTGTCCGGGTTCCTGATCGCCGCGCCGATGCTGGCGATCGGCAACGCGGCCGTCGGCTGGGCAGAGCAGACGATCGACACTGGGACCGCGTCACTGATCGTCGCGTCGGTCCCGCTCTGGATGGCGCTTCTCGACCGCGTCCTCTATGGGCAGCGGCTCGCGCGCGCGGCCGTCGTCGGCCTCACGGTCGGCTTCGTCGGCGTCGGCCTGCTGGTCGCACCCGGGGGCGGGGGCGTGAGTACCGCCGCGGTCGTACTCGTGTTCAGCTCGGCCGCCTGGGCGATCGGTTCGCTCTACTCGCGCCGCGCACCGCAGCCGAGCCGGTCGCTGGTGGCGGCAGGGATGCAGATGCTGGCCGGCGGGATGATCCTCGTCCTCGTCTCAGCCGCAGCCGGCGAGATCTCGAGCGTCCACCCGGGCCGGGTATCGCTCGAGTCATGGCTCGGTCTCGCGTACCTGATCGTGGCCGGGTCGCTGGTCGCCTTCACGACGTACATGTGGCTGCTTCGCAACGCGCCGACCGCCCTCGTCGGCACCTACGCCTACGTGAACCCGTTCGTCGCCGTGCTGCTCGGCACGCTGATCCTCCGTGAGCCGCTGGGCTGGCGCACCCTCGTCGGCGGCGGGATCGTGATCGCGGCGGTGGCGATGATCGTGCGCGCCCCGCGTCCCATACAGCCGCGCCCGGTGGAAGCGCGCCCGGCCGCTGTCCCGGCCCGCGGCGGCTGAGGGCTGCCGAGAGTCCTCCGGACTTTCGGCTGGGTGAATCTTCGTCCGAGCTACGCTGGCCGCATGACCTGGTTCGACCTTCGCAGTGTTCGAGTACGGTCAGGCGAGGAGCACCGGGAGGCGATCGACGTTGCGATCGCGCCGATCGAGCTCGGCGGCGAGCGCTACGTCGCGGTTCCCGAGGAGGTTCCGGCCGAGTTGGCTGTCACGCGCGCGTCGACCGGGTGGGTGTTCGAGCTCCGGCTGTCCGTTCGCCTGCACGGGCCGTGCATGCGGTGTCTCGGCGACGCTGTGCTCGAGGAGACCCTCTCCCTTCGCGAGTACCAGGCGACGAGCCCCGACTCCGACGAGCTGACCACGCCGTACCTCGTCGACGGTCGGCTCGACGTGTCCGCCTGGGCGCGGGACTCGCTGGTCCTGGCCCTGCCGGACAAGATCCTCTGCCGTCCTGACTGCGCCGGCCTCTGCACCGTGTGCGGCCGCGACCTGAACCGCGAACCACACACGCATGACGAGGCCGAGACCGACCCGCGGTGGGCGGCACTCTCCGAGCTCAAGGACCGCCTGTAACATCCGCGGCGGCGTTTTCGGACGCCGACCTATGACGGATGGCTGACCGGAACCCACGTCCCGCGCAGGTGTCTCCCTGCGCCGTTCCCGTCTCCAGGAGGTCCGTCACATGCACGGCGCAACGCTCGCCGCCACCGAGATCACGATCACGAAGGGCTCGGCGCTCGTCCTCGAGCACGTCTCGCTCAGCGTCACCGCCGGCGCCCGGATCGGTGTCGTAGGTCCGAACGGCCGCGGCAAGTCGACGCTGCTTCGGGCGCTGGCGGCGGGCGGCGCACGGGCGAGGAGGTCGATTGGCGGGCAGACAAGATCCTCGCGCGCGTCGGGTTGGACGTTCCGGTCGACCGCCGTTCCGGCTCGCTCTCGGGCGGCGAGCGCGCGCGCCTCGCGCTCGCGTCGATCCTCCTCGCACGGTTCGACGTGTACCTGCTCGACGAGCCGACCAACGATCTCGACTTCGCCGGTCTCGAGCTCCTCGAGCGGTTCCTCACGTCGGTCGACGCAGGGGTCGTGGTCGTCTCGCACGACCGGGCGTTCCTCGACCGCACCGTGAGCCGCATCCTCGAGCTCGGGTCCGGGACGCAGCGCGCGCGGGAGTTCGTCGGAGGGTGGAGCGATTACGAGGCTACCCGCGAACGGGTACGACGCGACCACGAGCGCGCCTACGGGCGTCGGGATGCCGAGCGGCGCCGGTTCCGCGATCTCCACCACGATCGGCGCGAGCAGGCGCGCACGCACGGCAAGGGCGCCGGCCGGCGCGGGACGCACGCGCTGATGTCCAAGACCCGGGCGGCTGCCCGGCGACTGGAGCAGTTGGAGCATCACAAGGTCGAGAAGCCTTGGCAGCCGTGGGCGCTGGAGCTCTCGCTCGCGCCCGCGGGCCGGGCCGGAGACACCGTGCTCGAACTGGATCAGGCGGTCCTGGAGCGCGGCGCGTTCAGGCTCGGCCCGATCGACCTCCACGTCGGGTGGGGCGAGCGGATCTCGATCGAGGGGCCGAACGGCTCGGGCAAGTCGACGCTGCTCGACGCCCTGCTCGGCGAGCTCGACCCGACGGCGGGGACACGACGGATCGGGCCGAGCGTTGTGGTCGGCCGGCTCGCCCAGGAGCGCTCGCTCCTGGAGCCGGACCTCGCCCTCGTCGGCGCCTTCGTCGACCGGACGCGGCGGCCGACGGAGGAAGCCCGCACCCTGCTGGCCAAGTTCGACCTGTACGAGCGGCACGTGCTCCGGCAGGTGGCGACGCTCTCACCGGGTGAACGGACCCGGGCTGAGCTCGCCGCCCAGGTCGCGCTCGGCGCGAACTGTCTCGTCCTCGACGAGCCGACCAACCATCTCGACCTTCTCGCGATCGAGGAGCTCGAGCGCGCGCT
Organism: Actinomycetota bacterium; assembly: GCA_046723985.1. Lineage (GTDB taxonomy): Bacteria > Actinomycetota > Thermoleophilia > Gaiellales > Gaiellaceae > DATBLE01. The sequence goes on from JBKOVQ010000252.1 coordinate 18,269, forward strand.
GACGGCCTACACGGGCACGCTCCTGCTCGTGTCGCACGACCGCCGGTTCCTCGAGCGCGTGGGTGTGACCAGGGTAATCCGCCTGTAGAACTGCGCAGCTATACTGCGCAGCCGGTCCGATGGCTGTCCCGAAGAGAAAAACCTCGAAGTCCCGCCGCGACAAGCGCCGCGCCCAGCACGGTATCGAGGCGCCCCGCATCAACGTCTGCCCGAACTGCGGGCAGCCGAAGCGGCCGCATCGCGTCTGCCCCACCTGCAAGACGTACCGGGGCCGCGACGTCGAGCCGCTCTCGACGCACCTGTAACCACCCATGGCCGTCAGGGTTGCCGTCGACGCGATGGGCGGCGACCGGGGCCCGGACGAGGTCGTCGCGGGCGTGCTCGAGGCTGCTACTGACGGGATCGTGCCGGTGCTCTTCGGCCCGGCGTCGCTCGACTCCCGTGGTCTGGAGCACGTCGTCGCCGACCAGGTGATCGCGATGGACGAGAAGCCTGCGGAGGCGGTCCGGGCGAAGCCGGACAGCTCGCTGGTCGCCTCGTGCCGCGCGATCGCGGACGGATCCGCCGACGCGGTCGTTTCGGCCGGCAACACCGGGGCGATGCTGGCCGCGGGCCTGCTCGAGATCCGGCGCCTGCCCGGCGTCGCCAGGCCCGCGATCGCCGTCCCCATTCCGGCGCGTGACGGGCCGTCGGTCCTGCTCGACTGCGGGGCGAACGCCGACGCGCGCGCCGAGCACCTCCTTCAGTTCGGCTACATGGGCGCGATTTTCGCCGAGGAGATCCTCGAGATCCCGAAGCCGCAGGTCCGGCTGCTCTCGATCGGCGAGGAGGCGGAGAAGGGCAACCAGCTGACCCTGGAGGCACACGTGCTGCTCGCCCAGAGCCAGCTCGACTTCCGCGGCAACGCCGAGGGCCGCGACCTGCTCGCGAAGGCCGCGGACGTGGTCGTCACCGACGGCTTTACCGGCAACGTTGCCCTGAAGACGCTGGAGGGGACGATCCGCACGGTCGTCGACGGGCTCCGGGACGAGATCGCCGCGTCGGCCAGAGGGAAGCTCGGCGGCCTGCTGATCCGACCGGCCTCACGGCGACTTCGTCGACGGCTCGACCCCGACACCTACGGGGGCGCCTACCTGCTCGGGTTGCGCGGTCTCGCCGTGATCGCCCACGGAAACTCGTCGCGGTTGGCGATCGCGAACGCGATCCGCCTGGCCGCCCGCGGCGTCGAGCACGACATCACCGGCCGGCTTGCCGCCAGGCTGCCAAGCAAGGCCGAAACACCGGCCTGATCGGCACACGAGACGTGTATGATCGGCCGGCTTCGGCTTCAAACCCCCGATCCGACCCTAAAGAAGAGGTGACATGGCAGCGTCGAGAGAAGAAGTCTCCGAGCAGGTGAAGGCCGTTCTCGTCGAGCAGCTCGGCATCGACGAGGACCAGATCACTGACGAGGCTTCGTTCCAGGAAGACCTCGACGCCGACTCGCTGGATCTGGTCGAGCTGATCATGGAGCTCGA
>JBKOVQ010000051.1:0-6509 GCA_046723985.1 Actinomycetota bacterium
CAGGTCAAGGCTGGGCTTGGTGGCGGTCCTGAATCGTGTTCGCCAGTTCGGCATAGGCGGGGGGCAGCAGTTGCGCCAGGCGCAGCGCGCCCTCGCGACTCCAGGCCGCAACGATCTCCCCGTCGCGCTCGTGGGCGATCGCGCCCTGCTCCGCCGCTGTGGCGAAGCTGACAAGCTCCCGAGAGGCGGCTCAGAGCGCCTCGTCCGCTCCGGGATCGAGCGGGTACCGATCCCCGACGCTGCCCTCGACACCGCGCAGAAGCAGGACGCTCGTCACCTTCACCTTGCACTTCCCCTCGCGGCGGGAAGCGAACCGGAGTTCCGCGCGCGGAGAGGCTCCTCGCTGACGGGTGCCGGCACGCTCCGACCATGGGGAGGCTTGCAGGTCGAGGTTCCAGCCCTGCTGCGGTGCTGTCGATCTGCTGGGGACAGCGTCGAGCCGGTCTCGCGGGTTCGTCCACCAGGCATGAATGACCGAGGTCGGGCGCACCGGCTCAGCCGACGAGTGAACCGAGGGAGAGGCCCTGGGTAACGCTACGAGAGGGAGCCTCGCCCCCTCACCGCCTCAGACCTGGAGGATCGCTCGTCGAGGCGGCACGAAATGGAGCACCTGTGGTCTGCGCCGTCGCTCCAACCAGGCCGATCTCTGAGAGGCTTCGTATCACAGGGTCAAACAGGAGGTCGCCTCGACATGTCCACCCCTTCTCCTCATCCGGTGCGGATCGAAGGACGGCTCGATCCGGAGCTCAGCCGTTGGCTCTGGCTCGTCAAGTGGCTGCTCGCCATCCCGCACTTCATCGCGCTCGCCTTCCTGTGGGCAGCGTTCGTGGTGACGACGATCGTTGCGTTTTTCGCCATCCTTTTTACGGGCCGCTACCCGAGGTCGATCTTCGACTTCAACGTCGGAGTCCTGCGTTGGACCTGGCGGGTCGGCTTCTACTCGTACGGGGCGCTCGGCACCGACCGGTATCCGCCGTTCACGCTCGACCCGGTACCCGACTACCCGGCCTCGCTCGAGGTCGCATACCCAGAGCGGTTGTCTCACGGGCTCGTCCTCGTCAAGTGGTGGCTACTCGCGATCCCCCAGTACGTCATTGTCGCCATCTTCGTCGGCGGTACGTCGGGCTGGTGGGAGGAGGGCCACTGGGGACCGGGGCTCATCTTCGTCCTCGTCGTGTTGGCCGGGGTCGCGCTGCTCTTCACGAGCCGGTACCCGCGCGGGATCTTCGACTTTGTCCTCGGGTTGAACAGATGGGTGCTTCGGGTCGCCGCCTATGCCGGGTTGATGACGGACGCGTATCCGCCCTTCCGACTGGACTCGGGGGAGTCCGAGCCTGCCGCCGGAGTGGAACAGGCGGCTGCGGTCGCGCCGCCGGTGCCCGCGGAAGCTGCACCGGCGCGACACTGGTCTGCGGGCAGGATCATCGCGATCGTCATCGGCTGCATCCTCGCGGTGATCTCCCTCGGGCTCTTCGCGGCCGGTACCGCCGGCGTGGTCATCGACCAGACGCAGCGCGACGCCGATGGATTCCTCATGTCTCCGAGGGAGCGCTTCGCGACGAGCACGTACGCGCTCGTCTCCGAAACCACCGATGTGGACGTTGATACGCCAGACTGGGTGGTCGACGAGCTGATCGGCAGCGTGCGCATCCAAGGCAAGGGAGAGAAGCCGCTCTTCCTTGGGATGGCCTCGGAGGAGGACGTGGCGGGGTATCTCGATCCGGTCGCGCGCGCAGTCGTCACGGACATCGGCCGCAATCCGGACTACGACACGAAGCCGGGCCGTGCCCCTTCGACGAGACCCAGCCGCCAGACATTCTGGGTGGCATCGGCGCGGGGCACGGGAGAGGTGACCCTCGACTGGGACGTGCAGAAGGGCTCGTGGGTGATCGTCGCGATGAACGAGGACGGCTCTCGCGCGGTCACCGCCGATCTTCGCATCGGCGCCGAGCTCGACGCCATGCTGTGGATCTCGATCGTCTTGCTCGGGGTCGGGCTGCTCTTTGGCCTCGGCGCCGCCGGCTTGATCCTCCTGGGGGTTCGCAGGCAAACAGGCGCCTGAAGGGCGACTACACCGCGCGCCGGCTTTCCGGCGACGAGCGCGCGCGCTGTGGTGGCGACGTGCCCTGGAAGCAGTTTCGGCGCCCTCGGCAATAGCCTGGCCTGCTTGTGGTAACCGTTGACACTCCGGTTCACCTGGACGATCGCCGACGCTTAGCCGCGCGCCCACGCCGGCGGCTGCGCCCGGTGGCAGCCGGGCCAGCTCAGCGAAGGCGGCGGCGTTCGCGCGTTGAAGTAGCCGCCGAAGCTCTGCTCGACGTTCGGGACGACCTTCATGGTCGGCAGCAGTGACCGCGATGCGGGGTCGAAGCGCAGCAGGTAGGTCGAGACGATCGCCTGGCGGTTCGGGTCGAGACGGACAGGCCCGGCGGGTCCGTCGACGGCGGTCTCGGCAAGAGCATTTCGAAGGGCATTGCCGCCGGCCCGCGAGCGGCGCAGCGCCCGGGCAAGCGCCTCGGCCGACGTGTAGTAGTCGACATAGAGCGGTTTATTCGCGGGGTTGTCGAGCACGGCGAGGTTCCGGAAGCGGGCGGCATATCGCCGAACGAACGCTTGCCAGGCAGACCCCGTGGTCTGGTACTCCCCGAAGCTCGACATGACGACCCCCGTCAGCAGCGGCGCGAGACTTCGGAGTGTCTTCCGGTCGGCGAAGACCATCGCATCCGGCCCGAGCAGCAGGTGCCGCCCGAGATCACTCCCCCGCTGCGCGTACGCGGCGGCGAACCGGGCGGTGTCGCCGTAGAACCGCGCCAGGGCGACGACGCCGTCGGCGTCCGCGGGAATACGGGCCGCTGCAGCGCCCGGACCGCTCCTGGGTACGGGGATGCGCTCGACCCGTCCCCCCAGTGAGCAGAACTCCGCGATGAATCCGGCAGCCTCCGGCCAGCTCTGACTGTTGTCGGCGACCACCACCGCGGCTCGGCGCCAGCCGAGCCGGTGGAAGGCGTATACGCCCAGGCCGGCCGTCGACTGCGCTTCGTCCGGCGCGAAACGGAACACGTTCGGTGCCGGGTCGTGCAGCGTCGTCTCCTGCGCACGCGAGTGGCCGAGGAGAAACGTCACGCGGGGGTACCGCCGGGCGAGGTCCCGGACGACCAGCCCTTCGGTCTCGCCCAGCATCGGGCCGACGACGACGTCCACCTTGTCCCGCTCCACGAGCCGGCGGACGTTCTCGATCAGCTGCGAGAGATAGGTGATCTCCGCGCAACCGGTGACGATCTCGACGGGCACGCCGCCCACCTTCGCACCGGCGATCCCGTCGCTCGGCTTCGGGCCTGCGGGGCGACCGCCACGCTCGAGGAACGGGAGTTCGGCGGCCGCGAGGACGCCCTCCGAGATTGCGGAGAAGACTCCCTGGCAGTCGATGAGCACTCCGACCTTCAGTGCCGCCCGACTTCCGCCGCATCCGGAGGCCGCGAGGGCAAGCGCGGCCGCCGCCGCGAGTCCCGCGAGGCGAAGCTCAGCCCGCATCGCCCACCGCCCAGAGCGCGCCGCCGCCGTAGGTGACGTCGCGTGGGCTCATGCCGACGCTGATCGTCGCCCTCACCGTGTCGGTTCGGCGGTCGATTCGCGAGACGGACCGGTCGAGAAAGCTCGAGACCCACACGCTGCCGGCGCCGAGCGCGACGCCGCTCGCTCCGGCGGGCACTCGGATCTTCGCCGTTCGCCTCCCCGATGCCCGGTCGATGCGCACGACGGCATCGCCGATCTGGTCAACCACCCAGATCGAACTCGAATCCGCCGCGACGTCGACCGGAACGAAGCCAAGCCGGTAGGTCTGGACGATCCGTCCGGCACGCGGGTCGATCCGCCACAGACGCCGGTCGGCCGCGTCGCCGAGCGCATAGACGTAGCCGCCGCCCGTCGCCATCTTGCCGATCTCCTGCCGGTCGGTCGCGGTTACGTGGGGCGAGGCGAACGGCACCGCCACGCGCTGGACGATGTGGTACGGGGGTGACTCGCTGATCCGCTGGACGTGCGGACACCCCGCAACCCAAACGCCCTCTGGCCCCGCCGACATGGAGCACGCAAGGAGCTGGAAGCCGCCGAGCCGCCGCCCGGATCCGGCATCGTAGGCGGTGACGTTCCCCGAGAAGGCCTGCGGCCCCTCCGAGGTGACGTAGACCGTATTGCGGGCGATCCCGAGGTCGCCCGGAACGCCGATCGCGACCACGCGGGTGGGCACACCGGTCACGGAGTTGACACGCCACAGGGCGCCGTCGCCCGGCGACGCAACCCAGACGGCGCGCCCGTCGGCCGCAACCGCAACGGGACTCGTGCCGACGGCAATCGGCTTCGCCGTATCGCCGCGGTCCGGGTCGATCCGCACGAGCTCCCCCGCTCGTGGCGCCGGCGCGGCCGTGCCGGGCCCGCGACTGAGCACGACGACGGCGGTAGCCGCGGCGGCGACCACGATCGCGACGACGGCCGCCAACAGCGCGAGCCGGCCGCGTGTCGAGCCGCGAGCGCCTGCACCCCCCTCCACGCCGAGCGCCGGCCGGAGATCGGCGACGAGGTCTCGGCACGAGGAGTAGCGCGCCTTCGGGTCCTTGGCCAGGGCCTTGCGGAGCACCTCGTCAGCGGCCGGCGGCAGCACGGAATTGCACTCGCTGGCCGCCGGCACGGGATCGTTTACGTGCCCCCAAAGCACCGCCATCACCGAGTCGCCCGCGTAGGGCGGCTTCCCGGTCAGGCACTCGAAGAGGACACAGCCGAGGGCGTAGACGTCGACCCGATGGTCGACGGTCCCCCTGGTCACGAGCTCCGGCGCCGCGTAGTCGGCCGTTCCGGTGAAGGGGCCGCTGTCGCCCGCCTCGGCCGACAAGGTGGTGAGGCCGAAGTCCGAGAGGTAAACATGCTTCGGCAGGTCAAGCTCGGGGGCGGACGCGACGAGGATGTTCGCCGGCTTGACGTCGCGATGGACGAGCCCGGCGGCGTGCGCAGCGTCGAGCGCGCCGGCGACCGGCGCCAGCAATTCGATCGCGCGGGCCGGTTCGAGCAGGCCCTCCTCGCGCAGGATCGCGCGCAGGTCGGTGCCCTCGACCAGGCGCATCGCGATGTAGAGCGTCCCGTCGCTCTCGCCCGCCTCGAAGATGGGAATGACGTTCGGGTGGTCGAGCCGCGCCGCCAGCATCGACTCGCGGAGAAACCGCTCACGGAACCGCCCGCTTCCCGCGAGGTGTGGGCCGAGCACTTTCAGCGCGACGGTGCGGTCGAGTCGCACGTCGTGCGCACGGAAGACTTCGCCCATCCCGCCGCGGCCGACGAGCGCCTCGATCACGTAGCCAGCGAGGGTGTCACCGGCGGTCGGCTGTGATGTGTGCATGGGCTGGTGGCGATCGTCTCGTATCTGGGGTGCGGCCTGCAAGCCCGGGACGGCGCGGCCCGGCGGTCGCCCCGACGAGCCGCGCCGCCGGCGTCAGCATCCGGGGGAGTAGGCGCGTCGGTGAACGCTTTGCGTCGTCCGGGTCTGCGCCGGGGACACCACCTCTGCGAGCTGGAGCTCCCCGCGGTAGGTCGTCTTGGCGGGAGTGTCGATCATCGTGAGCACACCCTCGGCCTTGGCGAAGTCGCCGGTGCCGCCGGTGACCGCGTGGAAGCATCCACCTCGCGTCTCCTTCTTCGTGGTCGGGTTCATCTCACCCCAGAACTTCGCGGAGAAACGGAGCGTCCCGTCTGGCTCACCCGCGTCGCAGGCACCGTTGCGGTTCGAGTCGAGACACCCGGAGAACAGCTCCGTTCCGCTCGCCGCGTACTGCGTCGGCGAGTAGTAGATCGGCTTGAAACTCGTGATCTGCCAGGGGCCGACCAGGCTGCCGTGCATCAGGAACTTGCCCTTGGCCTGGTCGACCTCGGTCTGTGTGCCGGTCACGCGGATCGGTGCGTTGGCCGAGCCGGCTCCGAGTGACGGGCCTGCGAGCACCAGCAGCGAAAGTGCGGCTGCGGCGACGAGCAGAGCGTGGTTGGTGTGCATCTGAGCCTCCTTCGTCGGGTCGCGCCAAGGGTGTCGCGGCCCGCTTGAGAGAGGCTTGCAGCCGGCTGGAATCCGAAAGAGTGGCGGCAGCTCGATCAGCCCACTCGGATGTGTCGCCCCCGGTCACTCCTCGCGCCCGAATGGCAGGTTGAGGGTGGCGCCGAAGTGTTCGCGCGCAGCCTCGACAAGAAGATCATGCGGGTGTTCGGCGCTTACCCCGACGTGTGGGCGTACGACGGATATGCCGCCCGTGTCCGGAAGCAAGCGCCGGACTTCCCTCAAGTCGACGCCGACGCCGCTGCAACCGCTTGTCGACCAATCGTCGACCAACGTTAGGCCGAGTGTCGACCGCTCTCCTGTCTGCTTCGCAGGCAAGCCCCAAGAGAAAGGAAGGAGGGTCGAGATGATCTACCTGATGCCGATCGACGAGTGCCCCCACTGCGGCGCGCGAACGCCGAAGATCGCGAGCCACCGC
>JBKOVQ010000126.1:0-3695 GCA_046723985.1 Actinomycetota bacterium
CGAGCCGCGAACGTTTGGAACGGCTAGACGAGCGTCCGTTCCCGCCGGGCGACTACGACGTCGTGCTGGTGGGAAGCGGGCCCGGCGGATTACAGACCGCGTACAGCCTCGCCCGCACGGGGATTCCCCGGTGCGCGGTGATCTCGCGCGACCGGGCGCCCGGCGGCATGTTCCGGCGCTTCCCGGTCTACCAGCGCCTGATCAGCTGGACGAAGCCGGACGCGCCGTTCGAGCGGGGCACGCGCGAGTACGAGTGGTACGACCACAACAGCCTCGTCGGCGACGAGCGTGAGCATCAGGCGCTCGCACCGGAGTTCATGGACCGCGCGTTCGACGTTCCGGCCCGTTCCGAGATGGAGGCGGCCCTCGTCGAGTTCGCCGTGCGCGGCGGCGTTCGCGTTCGCTACGGCTGCGAGTGGCTGTCGACGCGGCGCGACGATGCCGGCTTCGTGCTCGGGACGTCGGACGGCGAGTACCGCTGCCGAGTCTGCGTGTTTGCGATCGGCGTGACCGAGCCGTGGGTCGCTCCGATTCCCGGGCTCGAAGCGGCGCCGCACTACGTCGCAGCGAGCACACCCCAGCGCTATCAGGGCAAGAGCGTCTTCATCGTCGGCAAGAGGAACTCGGGGTTCGAGCTCGCGCAGGGCCTCCTGCCCTGGGCGCGACGCATCGTGCTCGGCTCGCCACGCCCGGTGGACACCGCGATGCTGGCCTTCTCCCCGCTCAGCATGCGGTACCTCTCACCGTATACCGAGCACATCCGCGGCGGCACCGGGAGCTACGTTGTCGACGCGGCGATCGAGCGCGTGGAGCGCCACGCGCACGGGTACCGCATCCATGCGAGCGGGACGACGTGGGAGGGGGAGCTCGAGCTCGAAAGCGACGAGGTCATCGCGGCGACGGGCTTCCGCGCGCCCGTGCGCGACCTGCCGAGCATCGGCGTGGCGATGGTCAACGACGGCCGGATGCCGGCGCAGACGCCGTACTGGGAGAGCGTCTCGGTCCCCGGGATCTACTTCGCGGGCAACGTGACCCAGGCTTCGCCCGGCCTGCGCAAGCACGGTGCGACGAGCAGCTCCGGATCCGTCAACGGGTTCCGCTACAACGCCCGCGTCCTCGCGCAGCACATCGCGGAGAAGCATTTCGGTGTCGTGCGTGAGCCGCGGCCGCTCGACAACGACGAGGTCGTTCCGCATCTGCTCGGGGAGCTCGCGCACGCGCCTGAGCTCTGGACGCAGAAGGGGTACCTCGCGCGGGTGGTCGAGTTCGACGGAGCCGACGGGATTCGCGACGAGGGGATCGTGCCGCTTGCGGACTTCGTGGATCGCGACGGCGGCGATGCCTGTGCGGTCGCGGTCGAGTACGACGCCGACGGGACGATCATCCCGGTCGTGTACGTCCGGCGGGAAGGACGTCTGACGGAGAGCTCGTTGCTTCCGCATCCCCTGCACACGTTCGGCACCGACGAGCATCGTCAACAGCTCGCGGAGTGCCTGGTGCCGCTCCTGTCCCGAAAGACGACCGCGTCGAGGGTCTGACTGCGAGATGCATTGCACTGTCGTAGACAGTCCCATTGGGCCGCTCGGCCTCATCGCGTCCGACGCGGGCTTGCGAGCAGTGGTGTTCGACGGCCACAAGATCCGCCCGGAGGGCAGGTCATTCGTCCTCGCCGAGGCCGCAAATCAGCTCGTCGCCTACTTCGACGGCGACCTCGTGACGTTCGACCTGCCGCTCGAGCTGTCCGGAACCGAGTTCCAGCGTCGCTGCTGGCTCGCGCTGCCGTCTATTCCGTACGGACAAACCGTGAGCTACGGCGAGCAGGCGCGCCGGCTCGGGCTCGGCAGCGACGCGGCTCGCGCGGTCGGCGCCGCGAACGGCCGCAACCCGCTTCCGATCGTCCTGCCGTGTCATCGCGTGGTCGGGGCGAACGGCTCGCTCACGGGCTTCGGCGGCGGACTCGACGTCAAGCGCTTCCTCCTCGAGCACGAGGGCGCACTACTGCCGCTCGGCTAGTTGTCTCCTTTCAGCGTCCGACCGGCAAGCCGATCGCCGCAATCCGTCAGGCGTTCTCGTACTCGTCGTGCCGCCGCCACCACTCGTACGGCTTGCTCTGCGGGTAGCCGGCGGGAGAGTCCTCCCACTCCTCCTGGCGGCCGAGCGGCGTCAGGTCGAGGAGCGTCCAGACGCTTCCGAGCGCCTCGACGCCGCGGCTCGAGGTGAAATAGGTGCGAAACACGTTGCTGCCGTCGCGGAAGAGGACGCTCAGACCGAACGACTCACCATCCTGGTAGACGCCCGCCTGCGGCGTCTCCGGCGAGCGACCGAAGTCAACGTTGAAGTCGCTCTCGTACGACGAGTACCACGGGATTTCCCAACCCATTCGCGTGCGGTACGCCTCGAGCTTCTCGATCGGCGCACGGGAGACGATGGCGAATGACGTGTCACGCGTGTGGAGGTGTGCTAGGTGGCCGATCTGGTCGATGAACATCGAGCAGCCGTCGCAGCCTACGTCCTGATTCGGCCCGAACATGAAGTGGTAGAGAATCAGCTGCCTTCGCCCCTCGAAGAGGTCGACGAGGGGCGCCTTCCCTCTCGGCCCGTCGAGGACGTAGTTCTTCTCGATTCGAACCATTGGCAGCCTGCGGCGCTCGGCGGCGAGCGCGTCTCGTTCTCTTGTGGCTTGTTTCTCCTTGGCCAGGAGCGCGTCGTGCGCTTCCTCCCACTCGGTCGCCGAGACAACGGGCGGTAGGTTCATCGGCTCCTCCTCTCAGTTCTCCAGGTATTCACCGCGCGGCCGGGGCCGGCGCGGCGCGTCCTGGCAGGGGTCAGTCGGGGTACTCATCCTTGCGCCAGGCGCGGGGCTCGTCGGGCGGCCCTTTGGGGGTCCGTTCGAGGAGGGAGCTGTAGTACGGCGCCACGAACGGGTCGGGCGCCATCACCGTGTACGTGTGGTAGACGGTGCCGTTCTCGCGGGCGAAGGCGATCCAGCTCGGACCCTCTCGCAGCCCGTCCTCGAGCTCGGCCCCGATCTGGCCCGACCACTCCTCCAGCCACTCGGGCGGGTTGTCGATCATCTCCTTCACCTCGGAGACCTGCTGGGCCTGCTCCTCGGTCATCGCTAGGCCGAAGTCGAACGCGAAGTCGCTGTTGTAGGTCGACACATACGGGAACTGCCAGCCCATCCGCTTCTTGTAGGCGATCAGGCGTTCGATCGGCGCCCTCGAGAAACAGATCAGAGTCACGTCCCGGTGGTTCAGGTGGATCAGCGAACCATCGAGCCCGTCGCCGAGGTTCGTGCAGCCGGGGCAGGCACCATTCTTGTAGTCAGGCCCGAACATGATGTTGTAGGCGAGGAGCTGTGAGCGGCCGTCGAACAGCTCCGCGAGGGACTTCTTGCCCTCCTCCGTGTCGAACTCGTACTCCTTCTCGACCGGCACCCAAGGGAGCTCGAGCCGCTTCTTCTTGATCTCCTCGTTTCGCTGCGCCTGCTCGGCCTCGAGCTTCGCAAGCTCGTCCCGGGCCGCCTGCCAATCCTCGCGGGTTCCGATCTTGTGCTCAGGCATCTCTTCCTCCTCTTGGCCTCGACTTCGTTCAGCAGTAAGACCCTAGCCCCGCGGCAAACTCATCGGCCTGATGGGCCGACGCCTTGCGGCCGGAGGCGACTACGCCGCGTCTTCGAGCGCGTGCTTGGGGAC
>JBKOVQ010000182.1:0-14180 GCA_046723985.1 Actinomycetota bacterium
ATCGGAGGGCGGGTGAACGCCTCGGAGAGGAAGACGACCTCGGGGTCGACCGCGCGCACCTCGCCGATCAGCCACTCCCAGAACGCCAGCGGCTTCGTATGCGGGTTGTCGACCCGGAAGACCTTGACGCCGTGCTGGACCCAGTGCAACACGACGTCACGCAGCGCCGTCCAGAGCCCCTCCCAGTCGGGGCTGTCGAAGTTGACGTTGTAGATGTCCTGGTAGCGCTTGGGCGGGTTCTCGGCGTACTTGAGCGTGCCGTCGGGGCGCCGGTGGAACCACTCCGGGTGCTCCTTCAGCCACGGGTGGTCGGGCGAGCACTGGATCGCGAAGTCGAGCGCGATCTCGACGCCGTGTCGGCGCCCGGCCGTGACCAAGCGGTCGAAGTCCTCGATCGTCCCGAGCGCGGGATCCACAGCCGTGTGGCCGCCCTCCTCGCTCCCGATCGCCCACGGGCTGCCCGGATCGCTCGGCCCGGCGTCGAGCGAGTTGTTCCTCCCCTTGCGATTCGTCGTGCCGATCGGGTGGATCGGCGGCAGGTAGACGACGTCGAACCCGATCTTGGCCAGCTCCGGCAACACCCTTTCGACACCGGCAAAGCCGCCCCAGGAGCGGGGGAAGAGCTCATACCACGCGCCGAAACGCGCGCGCTCGCGGTCGACGAGGACGGTGAGCGAGCGAAGGAGCCCGGTCGCCTCCGACCGGTCCGACTCGGTGGAGGCGAGCGCCGTCTCGACGTCGAGCTCCGGCACGCCGAAGAGCAGCGCGCCCTCCTCCAGCTCGCTCGTGAGGTCCGTCTGGCCCGCTTCGACCTTCCGGCGGAGCTCGTCGCGGAACGACTCGAAGCGGTCGACCCAGGCCTGGATCGTGAACTCCCAGCGACCCGGGACGTCGACCGCGAACGACCCGGTCCAACGGTCGTTGCCGACCGACGTCAACCCCGTCTCCTGCCAGGCGACCGCGCCCGGCGGCCGGTAGAGGATCGCCGCGCCGAGCGACTCGTGGCCGTCCCGGAAGATCGTCGCCCATACCTCGACCGCCTCGTCAACGGAGCGCTTGACCGGGTAGCGGCCCGCGTCGATCTGCGGCCAGACGTTCTCGATCTGGATCCGCGGTGGTCTGGTCTGCGGCAAAGGCATCGCGATACGGTCAGATTTCAACGAGTCGGCGAAACCCAAACCGTATGCGGATCGAGCGATCGAGCGGCGTCCTGCTGCACCTGTCCTCGTTGCCGGGCGGCAGGCTCGGTCCGGAGGCGTACCGCTTTGTCGACTGGCTGGTCGACGCGGGCCAGTCGTGGTGGGCGCTTCTCCCGCTCGCGCCGCCCGACTCGACCGGCTCGCCGTATGCCTCGCCGTCGGCGTTCGCCGCCCACGCCGAGTTCCTGGAGCGGCCGAAGGCACCCGTCACGACCGACGAGCTGGAGACCTTCGTCGCCCTTCAGCGCTACTGGATCGCCGACTGGGCGCGATTTGCCGGTCGCGGCGCGATCGTCGACCAGGTGCGGTTCGATCGGGAGTGGCGCGCGCTTCGCCGGTACGCGGCCGAGCGCGGAGTGCGCCTCTTCGGCGACGTCCCGATCTACGTCGCACAGGGCGGAGCCGACGTCGCCTCCCACCCGGAGCTGTTCCAGACGGGATTCGTGGCCGCCGCGCCGCCCGACTCGCTGAGCGCCTACGGCCAGCGCTGGGGGAATCCGCTCTACGACTGGCACGCGATGCGCGAGCAGGGCTACCGCTGGTGGATCGAGCGTTTCCGGCGGACGTTCGAGCTCTTCGACGTCGTCCGCATCGACCACTTCCGCGGCTTCGTCGCCTACTGGGCGGTGCCGGGCCATCACAAGACCGCCAAGCGCGGGCGCTTCCGCCCCGGCCCCCGTGCGGAGCCGTTTCGCGCGGCCGTGCGGGAGCTCGGGCCGCTGCCGCTCGTCGCCGAGGACCTCGGCGTGATCACGCCGCCGGTGGAGCGGCTCCGGGACGAGCTCGGCATCCCCGGCATGGTGGTGATGCAGTTCGGCTACGACGGCCCGCCGAGTAATCCTCACCGGCTCGAGAACCACGTCCGGCGGAGCGTCGTCTACGTCGCGACGCACGACTGCGACACGGCGGCCGGCTGGTGGCGCACGCTCCCGCGGCGGGTCAAGGGCGCGTCCGGGCTCCCCGGGATCGAGCCCCACTGGGAGCTGATCGGCGCTGCGCTGTCGTCGCGCGCCGAGCTGGCGATCATCCAGGCACAGGATCTGCTCGGCCTCGGCAGCGAGGCGCGGATGAACATGCCGGGGACGACCAAGGGCAACTGGTCGTGGCGCCTTCGCCGCGGGCAGCTGACCAAGGCCATCGCCACGCGGCTGCGCGAGGCGACCGCCGCCGCGGGTCGTTTGCCGCGCGGCTAACGGCGTTCACCGGCACGACACCGGACGCTCGAACCGGTGCGAGGACGGCGGGTATCACTGACCACGTCGGACGCGACGAACCGCAGTGGCACGACCCGCGCTGGCGCATCACCGGCCCGGACGCGTTCTCCGGCTATGTCGCCGAGATCGAGCAGGAGGCCTGGCGCGCCGACCTCGAGCACGGCTTGATCCTCGTCCCCGGTCTCGAGCTGACCTACGACGACCACGATCCTGCGCAGTCGGCGCACGCAGTCGCGATCGGCCTGCGCACGCCCGTGTCCGCTCGAAGGCGGCCTCGATCGCGCGCTTGCGGACGCACGGGCTGCGGGCGCCGCGCTCGTCGCCGCCCACCCGTACCCGCAGGAGGCGGCTCGCTCCCACCGCGGCACCGTCAGGTGGGCGGCCGAAGGACACGCGCTCGCGCCCCTCGTCGACCGCTACGAGCTGGTCAACCGCCGCGACGTCTTCCCGTGGGTCGCGCAGGCCGGACTTCCGGGCGTCGCCTCCGGCGACTTCCACCCGCCCGAGCACCTCTGGACGTGGAAGACGCTCCTCCCGTGCGTCGCGAGCGAGACCGCGGTCGTCCGCTACCTGCGGTCGGAGCTGCCCGTGTACCTCGTCGACCTGGCCGACACGGCCCGTGCCCAGCGGAGCGCGAGCGCGTGGCTGGGCTTTGCCCGGTCACGCTGCGATCGACTAGCGAGCCTGCGGCTCGAACTTGTAGCCGACGCCGTAGCGGGTCTGGATGAATGTGTGCTTCGCGCCCGGAAGGTCCAGCTTCTCGCGGAGCTTCTTCACGAAGACGTCGACGGTGCGGTCGCGATGTGACTCCCGCCGGCCCCACAGCCGCTGGAGCAGCTCGTCGCGCGACACGACGCGGCCGTTCTCTAGCGCGAGCGCGTAGAGCAGGCGGAACTCGGTCGGGGTCAGATCGGCGCTCTGGCCGGCCACGAACGCCTGTACCTCGCGCGGGTCGATCCGCAGCTCCTCGACCTCGATCGCCTCGCCTCGGGGCGCCGTCTGGGGCGTGACGCCGCGGCGGATGGCGACGCGCACCCGGGCGACGAGCTCCTTCATCGAGAACGGCTTGACCAGGTAGTCGTCCGCACCGATCTCGAGCGCGTGCACCCGGTCGTGCTCCGTCCCGCGCGCGCTGACGACCACGATCGGCGTGCCGATTCCCTCCGCGCGGGCGGTCTCGATCAAGCTCCAGCCGTCCCGTTCGGGGAGCATCAGGTCGAGAACGCAAACGTCAGGGTTCTCGTACCGGAGCCGCGCGAGCCCCTGCTCGCCGCGGCTCACGATCAACGGGTCGAAACCCTCGGCGGCGAGGTGGGCGGCCATCCCCTGGGCGATCACGTCGTCGTCCTCGACGATCAGTACTTTCGTCATCCGGGCGAGCTTAGCGGGGTGATCTGAGGGCTATCCGCGCGAGAACGCTTGCCGCCCGCACGCGGGCGGGCGGCCTGCGATGGGGAGCCATTATGTCTCGAGGGTACAGCGACCGCCGAGACCGGTGGTCGCCGGGACAGTGAACGACCGGGGAAGAGACGGTGGAGCCTGCGAGCACGGCTACCATCCTCCGGCGGTGAAGCGGACCCTCGAGCGGGAGCTGAAGCTCGACGTCGAGCCGGGCTTCATCCTGCCCGATCTCGGTGGCCGTCCGATCGAGCCGCGCTCGTTCACGTCGACCTACTACGACACACCCGCCCGCCGCCTGCTCGGTTGCGGGATCACCCTTCGACGCCGGGTCGAGAATCGCGCCGGGGTGTGGCAGCTGAAGCTCCCGTCCCAGGACGGCCGTTTCGAGCTCGAACAGCCCGGCGGCTCGACTCGCGTGCCCAGCTTCCTGCTCGACCTGCTCCCAGCTCTCCTCCGCGGCGGCGCGACGCTCGAGCCGGTCGCGAAGCTCCGCACGCGACGGGCGGGGTACGCGGTCACGCGTGGGACAGAGACGGTCGAGGTCGCGCTCGACTCGGTGACCGTGCTCGACGGGACGCGGGTCGCGGGCCGCTTCGCGCAGCTCGAGGCGGAGTCCGTCGCCGGAGACGGACCGGCGCTCACGGCGATCGGAAAGGAGCTCCGCCGGGCGGGCGCAAAATCGTGGGACGGCACCCCGAAGCTCGCCCGGATCCTGGCCGCGGACGGAACTCCAGTCGCGGCCGCGGGACACGACAGGCCCCTCGCCCGCGTGCGCGCCTTGCTGGCCCGACAGTATCGGGAGCTGCTCGCCAACGACCCCGGCGTCCGGCTCGGAGCCGACCCCGAGGCGCTTCACCAGGCCAGGGTCGGCACGCGCAGAGCTCGCGCGCTCTTGCGGGAGGCACATGCATTGATCGATCCGGCCTGGGCAGAGCGGCTCCGCGTAGAGCTGAAGTGGCTCGGAGAGCTGCTCGGTCCGGTTCGCGACCTCGACGTCCTCCTCGACCACCTCGACGCGGACTCCGCCGTCCTGGAAAACGCCGACGCCCGTGCAAGGCGCGGGCGTTCGACCGTCTGCGCAAGACCGCTCGCAAGCTGCCGAAGCGGCCGTCCGACGACGAGCTCCACCAGGTGAGGATCGCGACCAAGCGCGCCCGCTACGCGGCCGAGCTCGCCGAGCCGGTGTTGAAGAAGCCCGGCGCTCGTTTCATCGAATGCGCGAAGGTCCTGCAGGACGTGATCGGGGAGCACCAGGACGCCTGCGTCGCCGAGGAGCGGATCCGTGCCCTCGCCCAGCGGGGTGGCGGCGCGACCGGCGTCGCCGCGGGCAGGCTCATCGAGCGCCAGCGTCGGCGCAAACAGGCGGCCCGGCGCGCCTATCGCGATGCCTGGCGCCGCCTGGAGCAGGCCGGCCGCAAGGCGTTCCGGTCGTGACGGTGGTGCGGGCCGCGGGCGGCGTCGTGATTCGCGACGGCGCCGGTGCGCCCGAGGTGGTGATCGTGCACCGCCCGAAGTACGACGACTGGACGCTCCCGAAGGGCAAGGCCGAGGAGTGGGAGAGCGACGAGGAGTGCGCGCTCCGCGAGGTCGAGGAGGAGACGGGCCTCGTCTGCGAGCTCCTCGAGGAGCTGGACGGCTCCTCCTACCAGGATTCGTCCGGCCGGCCCAAGGTCGTCCGCTATTGGCTGATGCGGCCGGTGGCGGGAACGTTGCGTCCGACGCGGGAAATCGACGACGCCTGCTGGCTTCCTCTTGACCAGGCCGTGGCGAAGCTCACGTACGACCGGGACGTCCGCGTGCTCCGCTCTGCCCGGGCCGTGGGAGCCTGAGCCGTGCGCGTGCTCCTCGTCCGTCATGCCCGCGACGTCGACCGCGAGTCGGGTCGGCGACGATGCGCTGCGGCCGCTCGACGAGAAGGGCCGAAAGCAGGCGAAGCGGCTCGCGAAGACGCTTGCCGGCCTCGGCACAACCCGGCTCCTCTCGAACCCGCTCCTCAGGTGCGGTGCAGACGTTCGAACCCGCGGCGAAGCGGCTCGGCGTCCCGCTCGAGGAGCGGGACGAGCTGGCGGAGGGATCGTGCCGCGGCCACGTGGTCGCGCTCCTCGAGGAGCTGCCGGGATCGGTCCCGGCGCTCTCGACCCACGGCGACGTGATCGCCGAACTGGTCGGCTGGAACCGACCGTGCAAGAAGGGCTCGATCTGGGTGCTGGAGGTCGACGGCCGGGAGATCCGGCCGAGACCTACCTGCCACCAGCCTCAACGGCCGGCAGCCGGTCCAGCAGGCCCAGCAGGGCGCCTTCGCGCAGTCCGGCTTTCCCCACCTCGAGCGGGACCTGGAGGAGCGACTGGATCTCGGCCAGGATTGCAGCTCCGGCAGGCAGGGCACGCGCGCGCCAGGCGTCGAGGTCGTAGCGCTCGCAGAACTCCTCGGCGGAAACGCGCCGCAGGAGCCGCATCGCCTCCTCGAGCTCGCCCGGCCCGAGCGACTTCCCGACCAGCTTGCGCAGCGCGCGGGCGCTCCCACCGACCACGAGCGCGCGGCCCGGCATCGGCGGCGTCAGCACGGACACCGCGGACCGAGCCTCGGCGCGAAGCATGGCCTGCTCCGACTTCGTCGGCGGATCTCCGTGCCCGACCCGGGCGCTGAGCCTGAGCGACCCGAGGTCGATCGACCGCAGCCAGGCAGGCCCGCCGTCGACGGTGCCGACGGCGATCTGCGCCGACCCGCCGCCGACGTCGCACACGGCCACGGCTCCCTCGCCGTCGACGTCGTCGAGCGCGCCCTCGAATGCGAGGCGCGCCTCCTCTTCCTGCGTCAGGACCCGGACCTGCGCCCCCGAGGCCCGCGAGATCAACCGCACGAGCTGGTCGGCGTTCCGCGCCTGCCGGCCCGGCGAGGCGACGACGACGTCGATCAGCGCTGCGCCCACGGCGCGGGCGTCGTCGACGAAATCGCAGACGCACTCGGCCGCCTCGGCCAGCTTCGGCGCCGAGATCGCGCCGAGCTGCTCGACGTCGCGGCCGAGGCCGACGACGCGCTTGCCCCGTGCGACCGCGACGAGCGTCCCGCTCGCGCGCGTGCCGACCAGCAGGCGAATCGTGTTCGAACCGACGTCGATGACGGCGACGTTCATGTCCGGGATCTTCGCCTGCGCCCCGGCTGTGAAGCGGGAACGCTCTGGTAACGAGATGGTGAACTTGGAAGCTGAGAACGCTCAGCTGACGCGCCGCGGGCGGCGCCGCCTCGCGGCGCGCATCAGCGCCGTCTGGCCCGAGCGCGGCTGGTCGGGCTTCTTGGGCACGTGCCGCTTCCACGTGCCGTCGGGCTGGAGCTCCCACGCCGTCTCGTCCTCGAGCAGGGCGTCGAACGTCGCACCGAGCCGCTGCTGGAGCCGGGCGTCGTCCACCGGTGCCACCACCTCGAGCCGGTGGTCGAGGTTGCGGGGCAGGAGGTCGGCGCTGCCGACGAAGTACCGCCGGGTGCTGCGCGCCTCGAAGTGGTACATGCGGCTGTGTTCCAGGAATCTCCCGAGCACGCTCCGGACCCGGATGTTCTCGCTCATCCCCTTCACGCCGGGCAGCAGCGTGCAGACGCTGCGGACGATGAGGTCGATCTTCGCTCCGGCCTGGGCGGCCAGATACAGCTCGTCGATGATCGCGGGATCGCTGAGGTGGTTGACCTTGATCCGGATGGCCGCGTGCTTCTTCGCAGCGGCCGCCTGCGCGACCCTGCGAATCTCCTCGATCAGCCGGTCGCGCAGGTTGAACGGCGCGACAAGGAGCTTGCGGAACCGGTCCGGCTTGCCAAATCCGGTGACGTAGTTGAAGAGGTTGGCGACGTCGTCGGCGACGTCGGGGTCGGCGGTGAAGAGACCGAAGTCCTCGTACAACCGGGCCGTCACCGAGTGGTAGTTGCCGGTGCCGATGTGGATGTACCGGCGCAGGCCGCCCCGCTCGCGGCGGACGATGAGAACCGCCTTGGCGTGGACCTTCAGGTTCGGGAAGCCGTAGACGACGTGGACGCCTGCGCGCTCGAGCGCCTGCGACCACCCGATGTTCCTGCGCTCGTCGAACCGTGCCTTCAGCTCGACGAGGCAGACGCTCTGCTTGCCGTTCTCCGCCGCCTCGATCAGCGCGGGCACGAGCGGCGTCTCGTTGCTCGTCCGGTAGACGGTCGCCTTCAGGCCGACCACCTCGGGATCGCTCGCCGCGGCCCTGACGAAGGCCTCGAAGCTGGCGGCGAACGAATCGTACGGCTGGTGGACGAGGATGTCCGACTTCGCGATCTCGGAGAACATCACGCCCGCCTCGGAGTCGAAGCGTGCCGGCGTCACCGGGACCCACGGCTCCTCCTTCAGGTCCGGACGGTCCATCTCGGTCAGCTGCATGGCGTCGGCGAGCGCGAGGAGCCCGCGCACGAGGTAGACCTGGTCGTCGTCCACGTGCAGGCCCCGCTTCAGCCGCTCCAGCAGCTCCGGCGCCGCCGAGTCGGCCACCTCGACCCGGACGACGTCCCCGAAGCGCCGGCGGCGGAGCTCGAGCTGAACCGCCTCGAGCAGGTCGTCGGCCTCATCGGAGACCTCGAAGTCGGCGTCCCGCGTCAGCCGGAAGACGGTGCGCGCGCCGAGCTCCATCTGCGGGAAGAGCGACTGCAGGAAGTGCGTGATCACCTCCTCGAGCGGGACGTACAGCCCGCGGCCTCCGACCTCGACGAACCGTGGGAGCCCTTCGGGGACCTTGACCCTGGCCAGGCGCTCCTCACCGCTCTCGGGATCGCGGACGAAGACGCCGAGGCTCAGCGAGAGCGGTGAGATGTACGGGAACGGCTGCCCGGGCCCGACGGCTAGCGGCGTCAGCACCGGGTAGATCTCCTGCCGGAAGCGGAGCGCGAGCTCCTCCAGCTCGTCCTCGCTGCAGTCGGCGATCCGGCCGATCCGGATGCCCTCGGCAGCGAGCGCCGGCGCGAGCTCGTCCGCCCAGAGCCGCGCCTGGCGCCCGGCCAGCGCCTCCACCCGGCGCCGGACCTCCGCGAGCGTCGCCCGCGGCGTGCGGCCGTCGACCGAGTGGACGTGGAGCCCGGCGGCGACCTGGTCGAGGAGCCCCGCCACGCGGACGGCGAAGAACTCGTCCATGTGCGACGAGACGAACGCGGCGTACTTGACGCGCTCGAGCAGCGGCAGGCCGGTGTCGAACGCCTGCTCGAGCACCCGGGTGCTCCAGTCGATGCTGGAGAGCTCGCGGTTGAGGAACCGGTCGGCGACCTTCAGCCGACGCGCCGTCGATGTCCGCTTGGCCGAAGCGGTCTTCGTTTCGTGCGCCACGGACTTACTTTGACTGAGCTTCGAGCTTGTAGCCAACCCCGTGCCGCGTGTGGATGAAGACGTGATTCGGCGCCCGCCGGTCGATCTTGTCCCGGAGCTTGCGCACGAATACGTCCACCGTCCGGTCACGGTAGCGCTGCCGCCTCCCCCAGATTCGTTGCATCAGCTCCTCGCGGCTGACGACGCGCCCGTGCTCGATGGCGAGTGCGTGCAGCAGGCGGAACTCGGTCAGCGTCAGGTCGGCACTTTGACCGTCGACGTACGCCTGGACGTTGGCGGGGTCGATCACCAGCTCCTCGATCTCGATCCGCTCCCCCCGATCGGGCGACTGGGCCCTGACGCCGCGCCGAACCGCTGCGCGGACGCGCGCGACGAGCTCGCTCATCGAGAACGGCTTGACCAGGTAGTCGTCGGCGCCGAGCTCGAGCGCGCGGATGCGGTCGCCCTCGGTTCCGCGGGCGCTGACGACCACGATCGGAGTCCCGATCCCCTCGCCCCGGACGGTCTCGATCAGCTCCCACCCGTCCAGGCCCGGAAGCATCAGGTCGAGCACACAGGCGTCTGGGCGCTCGTAGCGGAGCCGCGCGAGGCCCAGCTCGCCGCGCTCCACCGCCACCGCGTCGAAGCCGCCGGCTTCCAGATGCCGCGCGATCCCATCCGCGATTACGTCATCGTCCTCGACGATCAACACCCGAGGCATCGCACCTACGATAGATCTGGCCCCCGAACAACCCGGTGACGATCTGGTGAGAATCTGGTGAAGCGCCTGCTCAGCCGTGCCTCGGCGCCCCCGGCGCCGGAGCCTCCGCGCGCCGATCTGGAGCGGGCCCGGGTCCTGATCGAGGAGAGCCGGGAGATCGTCGTCGTGCTCGACGGGTCGCGCCGCGTGGTGACCGCCAGCCGTCGCGCGCGCGAGTCGCTCGACGGTCTTGTCGAGGGCTCCGTGCTGCCGGATGAGCTGCTCTACCTGGGCGGGCGTACGCCGCTCGAGATTCCGTACGAGCTCGGCGACCGGCGCGAGACGCTCGTGTACCTGAGCGCGCCCGGCGACCTCGCTGCGTACGAGGAGCTCCGCGCGGGCTTCACTGCGGCGGTCTCCCACGAGCTACGCACACCGCTCGCACGGCTCCTCGCCCTGCTCGAGAGCGCCCTCCTCCCCGGCGCCGACCACGCGGAGCTGATCGCCCGCGCCCGCGGTGAGGTCGAGCGGATCGGCGAGCTGATCGACGACGTGCTCTTCCTCAGCGAGCTCGAGAGCGGGCGCGCGGTGGTCGCGCTCGGCTCGATTCGGGCGCTGCCGGTGATCGAGCGCGTCGCCGCGGAGGTCGCCGACCGTGCCGCCGCAGCAGGCGTCGAGGTCCGGATCGAGTGCACCGCCTCGTTCGAGCTGCCGGTAAGGGCGCGGATGCTCCAGGTGGTGGTCGAGAACCTCGTTCTGAACGTGATCCGCCACGCCGGCCCTGACACGACGTGCACGATCTCGTGCAGCGAGAACGACGGCGAGCGGCGCCTGGTCGTCTCCGACTACGGCGTCGGCGTGGCCGAGGAGGACCTGCCGCGGCTCTTCGAGCGCTTCTACCGCACCGACCGGGCGCGCTCCACGCGCGGCAGCGGGCTGGGGCTGGCGATCGTCAAGCACGTCGTCGTCGCCGCCGCCGGCACGGTTGAGGCATCGACAACGCCGGGCGGCGGGCTGACGGTCACCTGCATCTTCCCGGCACGGCTCTGATAGACCAGTCGCCGCCATGCGCATCCGCTTCACGCCAGAGCGCAAGGAGTTCTTCGAGCTTCTGACCAGCGCGTCCTCGAACGCGGTCGACGTCGCGCGACTCGGCAGCGAGCTGTTCGAACGCTACCCTCGGGACGGCGAAGAGCTGATCGGCCGGATCAAGGAGCACGAGCACACCGGCGACAGCCTCACGCACGAGATCGTCGACCAGCTCAACAAGACCTTCGTCACGCCGTTCGACCGCGACGACATCTACCGGCTCGCCGCGGCGATCGACGACGTCTGCGACTTCGTCGACGAGACCGCCGACCGCCTCGGCTCCTGGGGCGTCTCGGACGTGCCCCCCGACGCCCGCGCGTTGGCCGGCGTCGTCCTCCGGCAGACGATCCTGCTCGACGAGGCGGTGCAGCGCCTCGACGGGTTCAAGGACTCGAGCCGGCAGCTGGTGGAGCTCCGGAGCCTCGAGGACGAGGGCGACCGCCTCTTCCGTGACGGCGTCGGCGCGCTGTTCCGGTCGGGGGCAGACGCCCTGACGGTGATCCGCCTGAAGGACATCTACGAGGGGCTCGAGGAGGCGGCCGACGCCTGCGAGAACGCCGCGGACGTGCTCGAGGCGATCGTGGTCAAGAACCGCTGACCGAACGCCGTGGAAGGGGGCCTTCTCCTCGTCGTCGTCGTAGTCGTCGCGCTCGGCTTCGACTTCACCAACGGCTTCCACGACACCGCAAACGCAGTCGCGACCTCGATCTCGACGCGCGCGCTCACCCCTCGCCTGGCCGTCGCGATCGCCGCCGTCGCGAACCTCGTCGGGGCCTTCGTGACGACCGCGGTCGCGAAGACGGTCGGTAGCGGCGTGCTCGACACCGAGCTCGTGACCACGAAGACCGTCCTGGCCGCGCTCTTCGGCGCGATCGCGTGGAACCTGGCGACGTGGTGGCTGGGCCTACCGTCGAGCTCCTCGCACGCGCTGATCGGAGGCTTGGTCGGGGCGGGGATCGCCCAGTCGGGGCTCGAGGGCGTTCAGTGGCACAACCTGGCGCACAAGGTGATCATCCCGGCTTTCATCGCCCCGACGATCGCGTTCGGTGCCGCCTTCGTGCTGCTGGTCGTCATCTTCTGGATCTTCCAGCGAATGCCGTCGACGGCGGCGAACCGGACGTTCCGCGTAGGGCAGCTGTTCTCGGGCACGTTCATGGCCTACACCCACGGGGCGAACGACGCGCAGAAGACGATGGGTGTGATCGCGCTCGCCCTGCTCGCGAACGGCTCGATCGATTCCTTCTACATCCCGGACTGGGTGAAGATCTCCGCCGGCGTGGCGATTGCAGCCGGCACGTATTTCGGCGGCTGGCGGATCATGCGGACGATCGGCCAGCGGTTGTACAAGATGGAGCCGGCGGCCGGCTTCGCGTCGCAGGCGACGGCCGGCGCCGTGATCGACATCGCCACGCGGCTGGGCTATCCGCTTTCGACCACGCACGTGATCTCGGGCGGGGTGCTGGGCTCCGGCTCGACCCGCCGCGTTCGCGCCGTCCGGTGGGGTATTGCCGGCAACATCGTCGTCGCCTGGTTCCTGACGCTGCCGGCCGCAGCACTGGTAGCGGCCGCCTTCTACTGGCCGATCCAGGCGATCTTCTAGCCGGACGTTCGCCCGCCGTTCACCGAATCGACGCCCATCGCCGGGCGGGGCGGGCACAGACTCCAAGCCGTGGAGTCCCAGCGCGCGGAGAGTGGCATCGTCCTCCTCCTGACCGCGGAGGAGCGTGCCGCTCTCCTGCGCGTCATTCGCGTGGTCGAGGACAACTGGTGGCTGGACGAGGTCGAGCGCGAAGTGCTGGACCGTCTCGAGAGTCCGGCTGACGAACTCGTCCACGCCGCCTGATCCCTCCTCGCGAAGCGCGGCTTAGGGCCTTTGGGGGAGGGCCCGAGGCCGTGTGCCCGCCTACGCCGCCTCGGCGACGTTCACCCGAAGCCGGCCGAGCAAGGCCCGCAGCGTCTCGACATCATCGTCGCTGAGACCGGTTCGTAGCTGTTGGTTGAAGCTGATCACCGCCTTCAAGAGGCGACCGTGGAGCGCGTGACCGGCGCGCGTCAGCTCGACCTGGACGGCACGTCGGTCGAGCGTGCCGCGTTGCCGCCGGACCAGTCCGGCCTGCTCCATGCCGTCGAGGTGACGGGTCAGCGTTGGGCCCTCGATCCCGACCGCGCGGGCCAGATCGAGCTGCGTGCGCCGTGGCTCGCTCTTGAGCGCATTCAGGATCAGCCAGATCGGAATCGAGCCGCCGTTCGCGCCGAGAGCGTCGTTGAACGCGCGACCGACCGCCTTCGACGTGGTGGCGAGGAGCAGGCCGAGCGGCGGTCCGTCGGGTCGCATCAGGAGCAAATCGTAGGGGAGGTTTCGGCGTGCATGCCATTCGTATGCGAATGATTTGCATGCTAACGTATGCGAAACTCGAAGAAAGGTTCGGCAATGACCTTGTTCACGTTCTTGGCGTCTACGTCCGACTGGCACGACCACGGTTGGTTCTGGCTGTGGCCGCTCGTGCCGCTGTTCTGGCTGCTGGTCGTCTTCCTGTTGCTGCGGCTGTTCTTCTGGCGCGGCCGGCGAGGGCCATGGGCCTATCGCGGCTACGGTGGCCCCGATGCGAGGGCGATCCTTGCCGAGCGCTACGCGCGGGGCGAGATCACGCATGACGAGTACCGCGAGCGGCTCGGCCATCTCGAGCCGTGACGCCGCAAACGCAGACGGGCGCCCCAGCAGGGGCGCCCGTGTCATCAGCAGCGGAGCGGGAGGGTGCTAGCTCTGGACCTTCTTCAGCGTCTTCTCGGAGGCGACCAGCACCACCTTCGGGATCGGGACGAACAGCAGCTTCGGCCCGAGCTTCTGTCCCTGTGTCAGCGCGTAGAAGACGAACTTCCGGAGCTCGGCCGCCTTGTCGGACTTCAGCGGCAGGAGCGCGTACGAGAACGTGCAGATCGGGTACGCCAGCGGGTTCCCCTTCGGCGGGTTGACGATGTGCATCTCATTGCTCGGCGGAACCGTCTTGACCTGCGAAGCGGCAGCGGCGATCCCGCGCAGGCCGGGCGTTACGTACTTTCCGCTTCGATTCAGGACGCGAGCGAACTGGATCTTGTTCGCGAGCGCGTAGGCGATGTCGGCGTAGCCGATCCCGCCGGCGGTGTTCTTGACGACGCCGGCAACGCCCGACGAGCCGCGCCCGCCGACGCCGGCGGGCCAGTTCACCTGGGTCGAGTTTCCGACCTTCGACTTGAAGCCAGGACTGACAGCCGACAGGTAGTCGGTGAAGTTGTAGGT
>JBKOVQ010000063.1:0-4067 GCA_046723985.1 Actinomycetota bacterium
GCCTGGTGTTGATCAGATGCGCGAGCGCGAGCGCGAGCAGGAGCTGGGGGACGGTGGAGAGCACCCAGATCCCGAGCGTGTTCTCGACCGCGTTCCAGAAGTACGAGTCGTGCAGGAGCGCGGTGTAGTTGTCGAGCCCGACGAAGTGCGTCGTCGGGTCGAGCAGGTTCCGGTCGGTCAGCGACATCCACGCGGTGTAGCCGAGCGGGAACAGCCCGAAGGCGCAGAAGACGAAGAAGAAGGAGCCGACGTAGAGGTACGGCGAGACGACCGCATCGGTGCGGTGCAGCCAGCGGCGGGCGGCTCCGGCCCTGCGCACTCTCGGCGCGTGCTCGATTGCCTCGCTCACGTCCTCGCCTTTCTGTCGAATGCGTGAATCTTCAACGACGCCCGCGGCGCCGGGGCGTCGAGCCGTCACCGGCTCGCCCCGGCGCCGCGAGACGCGGACTAGCCGATGTTCTTGACGTCCTTGAGGAACTGAGCCCACGACTTCGCCGGGCTCGACTTGTGCTGCTGGACCCGGTCGAAGGCGGCCGTGGAGGCGTTCTGGATGTCCCCCTGGTGGGGGCCGAGGATCTGCGGCTTCAGCCTCAGCGCCGAATTGGCGAAGACCTGGCCGACAGGCGCGTTGCTGAAGAAGGGGTTCCTGAAGTTCTGGACGGCTGCGCTCTTCAGCAGGGCCGGCTGGCTGGGCAGGTTGCCGGTCTGCTTGAAGACGAATGCCTCCGATGCAGGTGAGGTCAGGAACTTGACCAGGTCAGCGGCCTCGTCCTGATGGGACGACTGCTTCGGGACGCCGAGGAACGAGCCGCCCCAGTTGCCGCCCGTGCCGGGCGTGGCGGCGATGTCCCACTTGCCCTTCGTCGCCGGGGCCTGACCCTGGATGTAGCCCATCATCCACGCGGGGCAGGTCACGGTGGCGAACTTGCCCTTCTTGTAGCCGGTGTTCCAGTCGGTGCTGAACGCGGGCAGCCCGGCGGATTCGCCGGCCTGCACGCCCGACATGACCAGGTTGTACGCAGCCTTCACGCTCGGGTTTGTCGCCACGATCACGTCGCCGGCGGCGTTGTAGTAGGCCGGGTTGAGCTGGCCGATCATCGCGTTGTAGACGTTCGAGCCCGTGTCGAAGAAGAACGTGCCCTTCGGGGCCTTGGCCTGGTAACGCTTGCCCGCGTTGATGTAGGCCTGCCACGTGGGCCAAAGCTTCGAGACGGCCACGCGGTTGGTCGGGAGGCCTGCCTTCGCGAACAGGTCCTTGCGGTAGCAGATCGCGAGGCTGCCGACGTCGGTGCCGAGACCGACGACCGCGCCGCCCTTGCCAACCGCCTGCTGGTACTTCCAGGGCAGCCAGCGGCTCTTGATCGCGTCGGCACCGTACTTGCGCAGGTCGACGAGGTTCTGCGGTTGGGCGGTGTACAGCGGAATGAAGCCAACCTCGATTGCCTCGACGTCGGCCGCGCCTGCGCCGGTCGCGAGGTGCTGCGCGAGCTGGGTGTGGTGATCCGCGTACGACTGGATCTCCTCCTTGATCGTCACGCCCGGGTGCGCGGCCTCGTACTGCTTGTAGAGGTCGTGGTACCCGAAGTCGCCGAACAGGCTGACCCGTAGGGTGACGTCGTGCGACTTCGCCGACGCAGTGGTGGCGACGAGGCCGACGGCCACGGCGGCGGTCACTCCTCCGACAAGGGCGAGCACCTTCCAGCGTCGCCCGGTCTGCATCCATTTCACTTGCATTCCCTCCTCTCGAAAACGTTTCCGTAAACGCGTGGTGCTATTGGTTAGACGCCCGCTTCACCTCCTTGTCCGTCGGCGGCGGCGCCGGGGCGCGCGCCGCAGGACGCCCGGACGACGAGCTCGACCGGCAGCGTCAGCACCGGCGGCGTCGCATCGGGGTTCTCGATCTGGTCGACCAGAGCGCGGCCGGAGGCCAGGCCGATGCCGACCATGTCCTGCCGGACCGTTGTCAGTGCCGGCGCGAGGAGCTCGGCGACCTGGATGTCGTCGAAGCCGACGATCGCCATGTCACCGGGAACCGAGAGGCCCTGTGCCTGCAGCAGGCGGATCGCCCCCACCGCCATCATGTCCGCCGCGGCGAAGACAGCGGTCGGCGGCTCGGGCAGGTCGAGGAGCGAGCGCATCGCCAGATCCCCGCTCTCCGGGTAGAAGTCGCCCTCGATCTCGTATCCGTGCGGGATCTCCAGCCCCAGCTCGGCCATCTCGGCGCGGTAGCCGAGCGTTCGGTCCGCGCCCGGCTTGGTGTCGCTCGGCCCGGCGATCGTCGCGATCCTGGTGTGGCCGAGCTCGTGGAGATGCCGGACGGCGAGACGTGCGCCGCCGATGTTGTCGGACGCGACGAAGCTCGTATGGTCACCGACGACGTCGAGGTCGACCCCGATCACCGGAATCGGCGACCGCACGAGCTTCTCCACCTCCGGGTCGCCACGCTCGACGCCCATGACGACGAGGCCGTCGACACGGTGCTGACGGGCGCGCCGGAGGTAGGAGTGCGGCCCGCCTTGGCTCGAGCCGGGTTGCTCCGTGGCGAACAGGAGGAGGTCGTAGCCGAGCTCGCCGATCCCGTGCTTCAGGCCGACCAGCACTTCCTGGAAGAAGGGGTGATGGATGTCGGGGTGCTGGTACCCCGTGAAGAGCACGACTCCGATCAGCTGCGACTGTTGCCGGACGAGCGTCCTGGCCGCCGCGCTCGGTGCGTAGTCGAGCTTCCGGGCGACCGCGAGCACCCGCTCACGGGTGGCAGGGCTGACGTCCTCGTACTCGTTGAAGACGCGTGAGACGGTCGAGACCGACACTCCGCTCTGCTTCGCAACTTCCCGAATCGTGGTGATCTTCCGCTCCTTCCGAAAACGTTTCCGGCGAAGATACGACCTTGTGAAAGGAAAGTCAAGCCTCGGTTGCCGTTTTCGTCGGAAACGGTTTCGAAGGTGCGGTTTCGCCGCTAGCCGGTGTTGCGGAGCGCTGCGGCGATCCCCGCGATCGAGCGCAGGAGCGGCGGCCGCACACGGTCGCGCTCGGCCTCGCCGGCGCGCGGGTCGCGGTAGCGCGCCAGTAGTTCGACCTGGATCCCGTTCATCGGGTCGACGTAGGGGTTGCGGAGGTCGATCGAGCGCTGCACGACCGGGTGGCGGTCGAGCAGCCGCCGCGCCTCGACGATGTCGAGCACCGCCGCGACCGCCCGCTCGTGCTCCTCGGCGATCGCCCGGAAGAGACGCTCGGGCTCGGCCTCGGGCGGGACGAGCGAGAGATACCCCCGGGCGATCTCCAGGCTCGACTTGGCCAGCGTCATCTCCAGGTTCTCGATCAGCGACCGGAAGAACGCGAACGACCGGTAGAGGCGGCGCAGCTCGCGGACGGGCGCGGGGGCGAGTGCCGTCCCGCAGCCGTACCAGGCCGGGAGCAGACAGCGGTTCTGTGTCCAGGCGAAGACCCACGGGATCGCGCGCAGCGAGCGGAGGTCGTCGTCCCCGCCGGGCCGTCGCGCCGAAGGCGCGCCTGCGAGGCCGGGCGCCGACGGCTTTGCCGGCGGCGTATCCAGCCTTCGCGTCGGACGGGAGCCGAGTGCGAGCAGCGAGAGCTCGTCGACCGGGGTGAACGAACGGAAGAAGTCCGGAAACGCCGGCTCCTCCCAGACCAGAGCGCGGTATACGCCGTGTGCCCGGTCGGAGAGCTCCGCCAGCACGTCGTGTGCCCCGGCCGGCGCGGCTGCCTTGGCCAGTTTCGGGAAGGTGGAGAGCAGCGTCGCCGCGAGCGCCGCCTCGAGGTTCCGGTAGGCGAGCCCGGCCAGGCCGTACTTGAACGAGATCGTCTCGCCCTGCTCGGTCAGCTTCAACCTCCCGGGTGGGTGACCGGGCGGCTGGGCGAGAATCGCGGCGTGAGTCGGGCCGCCGCCTCGTCCGGCGCTCCCGCCACGTCCGTGGAAGATCGTCAGCTCGACGCCGCGCTCGGCCGCGAGCCCCGCGAGCGCCTCCTGCGCGCGGTAGATCTCCCACTGGGCGGTCACGACGCCGCCGTCCTTGCCCGAGTCCGAGTAGCCGACCATCACCTCGAGC